>CAZSWS010000007.1:52874-60323 GCA_964610765.1 uncultured Parabacteroides sp. | reverse complement strand
ACAGCTCCCGCTTCTTTCCCTTTACGCAAAAAAACGGTTTCTTCCGGATTATATATTAAATCAAATAAAACATGATTCGGAGTTAATAATGAGTAAGGTATTGCCGGACAATCATCTATTGCCGGAAACATCCCTAAAGGTGTGGCATTCACCACTACGGTATATGTTGAAAGAAGACGTTCATCTATCTCATCATAAGTTAATACATCGCCTGATTTTCTTCTTGATACAAACAACGCCTCAACACCCAACTGCTTCAATCCATACATAACAGCCTGAGCTGCTCCACCGGTCCCAAGCACCAATGCTTTTTTATGAGAACTATTTAACAGCGGTTTAATAGACTCTCTAAATCCATAGACATCCGAGTTGTACCCTTTTAAGCGAGTTTTTCCATCAGCTGTTTTTCGAAAGGCAATCACATTGACCGCACCTACGCTTGCCGCATCTTCATCTATTTCGTCCAAGAAAGGCATTACGGCTATTTTATGCGGCTTAGTCACATTCAAGCCACATAGGTCTGTATTTTCTTTAATCACTTGAACAAAGTCAGCAATATCTTCAAATTCAAAATTCACATACTGAGCGTCTATTTGTTCTTTTGAGAACTTCTCTGTAAAAAACACCCTCGAAAATGAATGAGCTAAAGGATAACCTATAATGCCGTATTTCTTCATGCCTATTTTCTTTTTTTATTTAACAGCGATATATAAAGAGCATATACCAAAAGTCATTGGACGCACCTCAGCGGTTTTAAATCCTTGTTTTTTGAGCAATTCAACCATCGCCTCACCTTGTGCAACCACTTCAATCGAAGCCGGCAGATAATCATAAGCCTGTTTATCTATCGAAAACAAGCCCCCAACAAAAGGAATAATCACACGCGAATAAAAGCGATAGAGCTGCTTCATGGGAAAATGTTTAGGCGTTGAAAACTCCAAAATTGCCACATGCCCACCAGCCCTGACTACCCGATACATTTCGGACAAGCCTTGTTCTAAATTCTCAAAATTACGCACACCAAAAGCTGCTGTCACGGCGTCAAACCGATTGTCCGGATAGGTTAAAGCTAAACAGTCTTGGTATTCAAACGTCACAACAGAAAGACCGGCTTTCGCTGCCTTGGCTCTCCCTACGTCCATCATCCCTTCCGAGATATCAGCCCCTATCACTTGCTCCGGTTTCAAACGTTTAGCCATTGTCAATGCTAAATCACCTGTTCCGGATGCAATATCTAATATTTTAGCAGGAGCCTGTTTCGCCAAATAGTTCACGCATTTACGCCTCCACCATTTATCTATACCAAAAGATAGTATATGATTCAGTCGATCATACGTCAGCGCTATTTTATCAAACATACGCTGAATCTGCGTGCTCTTTCGTTCCTCTTTAGAGTAAGGAACTATTTTCTCAGCCCCTGATTTCATCTGTTTTATCAAACTTTCATCAAATAGTCTGTTACATTTCCCTGGATACGCTTCAAGATGTTTTGAGTATCAGCTTTCACAAAAGCTTCTCCTGTGATATGCTCATATAGTTCGATATAGCGCTCACTAATACTTTCCACAATCTCCGGAGTCATCTCAGGTACCTGCTGACCTTCTTTTCCTTGAAATCCATTTTCCATCAACCACTCACGAACAAATTCTTTAGACAACTGCTTTTGCTGTTCGCCTTTTTCAAAACGCTCCTCATAGCCTGCTTTATAAAAATAGCGGGAAGAGTCCGGTGTATGAATTTCATCAATCAAATATATTTTGCCATTACGATGACCAAATTCATATTTCGTATCAACCAATATCAGCCCACGTTCTGCAGCAATCGCTGTTCCTCGTTTAAAAAGCTCCATGGTATAACGCTCGATAATGGCATAGTCTTCTTCCGAAACAAGCCCTTGTTTTAAAATCTCTTCTTTCGATATATTTTCATCATGAAAGCCCATCTCCGCTTTGGTAGAAGGAGTAATAATCGGCTCCGGAAACTTTTCATTTTCTTTCATTCCATCAGGAATGCGAACACCAGAAATTTCACGTTCACCTTCTTTATAGGCTCTCCAAGCACTACCCACCAAATATCCTCTTACAATCATTTCGACCGGATACCCTTCACAGTGAACACCTACTGTCACCATCGGATCAGGAGTAGCCTGCTTCCAGTTTGGGCAAATATCTGCTGTCGCATCCAAGAAAGTCGCTGCGATTTGATTGAGTATCTGCCCTTTGTAAGGTATCCCTTCCGGAAGCACCACATCAAAAGCAGAGATACGGTCAGTTGCAACCATCACAAGTTGCTGATCGTTTATATTATACACATCGCGCACTTTTCCGTGATAAACGCTTTTTTGATTCGGAAACTGAAAATCTGTTTTTACTAAAGCCTTTTTCATATCGTATCTTCTGTATTATTGGATGATTTATTATCTGCTTGCTTCTTCAACAAACGCTCTTGTTTTTCTTTCTCATCATTTACTTCGTAAGCCTCAACAATTTGTTGTACCAAACGATGTCTTACAATATCTTTCTTCTCAAATTCAATACGCCCTATTCCTCCTACCCTTTTAAGGATACGCATCGCTTCAATCAGCCCTGAACTGGCCGAAGGAGGAAGGTCTATTTGAGTGACGTCTCCCGTTACAATCATCTTGGCATTCATCCCTAAACGAGTCAAAAACATCTTAATCTGATGTTTAGTCGTATTTTGCGCCTCGTCCAAAATAACCACAGCATCACTCAAGGTACGCCCACGCATATAGGCTAACGGTGCTATCTGTATGGTGTTATGCTCCATATACTCTTTCAGTTTAGCAGCAGGAATCATTTCTTGCAGCGCATCATAGAGGGGTTGCAAATAAGGGTCTAGCTTGTCTTTCATCTCACCGGGCAAAAAGCCCAACTTTTCACCTGCTTCTACAGCCGGTCTACTCAAGATGATTTTCTTCACTTGTTTTGTTTTCAATGCTCGTACGGCTAGCGCTATAGCCACAAATGTCTTACCGGAACCGGCTGGTCCGATGGCAAACACTAAGTCATTTTCATCGAAAGCTTTGACGAGTTTTTGCTGATTTTCAGACCGGGCTTTTATGACTTTACCACTTGTCCCATGTATAATCAGATTTTCCTGCTTCTCTATCCGCGTACTCTTTCCTTTGACTACATCAATAATTATCTCTTCAGACAACACATTATACTCTTCGCAATATTTCTCAAGCTCTCTTATTTTTCGCAAGAATAACTCAGATTCTTCCTCGTCTCCAATCACTTTCATTATATTACCACGCGCCACAATACGCAGTTTTGGAAACAATGTTTTAATCAATTGCATGTGGGCATTGTTAACCCCATAGAATGAAGCGGGGTCAACATTTTCAAGGATATATATCCGTTCTATCATGTGTATATGTTCTCTTTCCTTTTATTTATTGAAAGCCCAAAATTACAAATAATCATCTAGATAGGCTGTCTGATTATCTTATTTCTTATATCAGCTCTGTTTTGAAAATAATGCGTGTATTACCATTCAATGCTCTTTGTCGAAATAGACTTTTGCATCCTTCAACTGCAACCTTTTTATCAACCAATCTTTGATTTTATGTCGATCTTGCTCAACGATTTGTTTGGCTGATGTGATGGTAAATATACCGGTCATATCTGTGGTCAGACTATCATTGACATGAAAAACATGTGCATCGCTATAGGAGCAGGATACAATCTCCGGAAACAATGGAGTTAATTCAGACAACAGCTGCTTACCCGTCAGCTGTTTAGCCTGTATGCTGTCCGAATGTTCTTCTTGTGCAGTTATCACTAAGTTCAATCGCATAATTTCTTGTCTTAAAGAAGTCTCTTCTGCATTCAGTTTCGACTCTCTTTCCAGATTGATTGCCAATCCCTGCTCAATCGTTACGTGTGCATTCGTCAAAGAAAAAAGTTTGGCATGTTCTACAATTTCATTTTTATCTTTTTCGGTAAGAGAAGAACCACCATAAACCAACCGTATTTCTTTTTTGCTGGCATTCACCTCATTTTTAAGTAAATAATTTCCATTATAAATATTTACATATTGGGTGTATTTTTCTGCATTTTGCTTAAACTTTTCATTTTGCGACATCAAATAGCCCAAATAAACACTCGGCAAAATCGTAATCAATAATAAAAGAGAAATAAGCTGGTTAATTTGTTTTTTCCGTTCATCTCCGATAGATGTATCCCGAATAGGGAGTTTCAACATTTGCGATACCAGTACAGCAGCAAATGCAATACAAACCGTATTGATGATGAAAAGGTAGATTGCTCCATAGAAAAAAGAAAACTGAAGCGTTCCCAAACCATAGCCTGCAGTACAAAGAGGCGGCATTAGTGCAGTAGCAATTGCTACACCCGGAATGACATTCCCTTTCATTTTGCTACTTATAGCGATAATACCTGCAAAACCACCAAAAAGAGCAATCAGCACATCAAATATTGTTGGACTGGTACGAGCTAACAGCTCAGAGTGGGCCGTATTTACCGGAGTGATTGCAAAATAAATGGTTGAAGCAATCAAACTAGCCAAAACGGCAAAACCAAAGTTTTTCAATGATTGCCTAAACAGTCCAAAGTCATAAATAGCAATACTATACCCCATCCCATTGATAGGACCCATCAATGGAGAAATCAACATCGCACCAATAATAACAGCCGTCGAATTGGTGTTTAAACCAACCGATGCAATAATAATGGCACAAACTAAAATCCAGATATTCGTTCCTTTAAAAGAAATTCCTTGAACGATAGAATTGTGAATTTCATCAAAGTCTTCTATTTGCCCGACCAGACTAATATAGTCTAAAATTTTCCGAAGTGTTTTGTACATAATAAACGACTTTCATTGATTGCGTTAGCAAACTAGTATTTTAATCAGATACAAACTTAGTTAGAAACAACAAACTTATTATTTTTTTAGAATATAACTTTAGCTTTGAGTATGTTTGTAGCTTATCATTCTATTTTTAGACCATTTATTTATGAGAAAGAACACTATTTGGCTATGTATACTTTTTTTCATGGGAGTATCATGGATTAATCACGCACAAGTGCGAACGGAGTATTTATTAGAGAAAGGATGGAAATTCAGCAGAGAAGATAGTCCTACATTTACTGACCCTGCTTTCAATGACACACAGTGGCAGACAGTTGTCGTTCCTCACGACTGGGCTATTTATGGTCCTTTCAGTAGCCAAAATGACAAACAGGAGATGGCTATCACGCAAGACGGGCAGAAAGAAGCACTGGAACATGCCGGACGAACCGGAGGTTTACCCTTCGTTGGAGTCGGATGGTATCGCCTAAGCTTTGAAGCTCCCGCATTCAGACAAGGGAAAAAAGCTACTCTCCTATTTGATGGTGCTATGAGTCAGGCACAAGTATATATAAATGGGCAAAAAGTCGGCTTCTGGCCTTATGGATATAATAGTTTTCACTTCGACATTACGCCTTATTTAATAGAGGGAAAAGAAAACATATTAGCTGTCCGACTAGAAAACAAGCCCGAATCGTCTCGTTGGTATCCGGGAGCCGGGCTTTATCGAAACGTACATCTGATAATTAACGAAGAAGCATATATACCTGTGTGGGGCACACAACTGAGCACTCCGGTCATTACTCCTGAGTTTGCAAAAATCTCTATGAGCACAAAAGTAAACCTCCCCTCCCATGCAGATTTCAAACGTTACAGTCTACATACAACCATCATAGATAAAGACAACCAAGAGGTAGCAACAGACAAAAAAGCAATGACTGCCTATGATTTAAATGTCGTTTCACAAGAACTCACTGTTGACCGCCCTCTACTTTGGGATACTGACAACCCTCATATGTATCAAGCCGTCACCAAGCTTTATGAAGGCGATGTTTTGAAAGATGAATATACCACCCCTTTCGGCATCCGAAGTATAGAAATTAGACCGGATGAAGGGTTTTTCTTGAATGGGAAAAAGACTATTTTCAAGGGGTTATGCATGCATCATGATTTAGGTCCTTTAGGGGCGGCTGTTAATGATGCCGGCATTCGCCGACAAATCAGGATATTAAAAGAAATGGGAGCTAATGCCATCCGTACATCACACAACATGCCGGCACCTGATTTAATACGTGCATGCGATGAGATGGGAATGATGGTCATGGCCGAATCATTTGATGAGTGGAAAACACCCAAAATGAAAAATGGCTATAATCTTTTCTTTGACGATTGGGCCGAGAAAGACTTAGTAAACC
This sequence comes from uncultured Parabacteroides sp., assembly GCA_964610765.1. Classification (GTDB taxonomy): domain Bacteria; phylum Bacteroidota; class Bacteroidia; order Bacteroidales; family Tannerellaceae; genus CAZSWS01. Next base: position 54,072 of record CAZSWS010000007.1, on the reverse strand, counting down.
TCATCCATCAGTTTCGCAACAGTCCGAGTCTTGTGATGTGGTGCATTGGCAACGAAGTTCCAGACCAGCACAATGGCAACCAAGGTCCGAAACTCTCACTTTGGTTACAAGAAATTTGCCAACGAGAAGACCCCACACGTCCGGTCACACAAGGGATGGACGCTCCTGACGCAGTAATGAATAATAATTTTGCAGCTGTGATGGAAGTAGCCGGTTTCAACTATCGTCCCCATAAATATATAGAAGCCTACAAAAAACTGCCACAACGAATCATACTGGGTAGCGAAACGGTTTCTACTGTAAGCTCCAGAGGGGTCTATAAATACCCCATTGAACGTAGCGCAATGAAAAAATATGACGACCACCAATCCTCTTCTTATGATGTGGAACACTGTTCGTGGTCTAACCTGCCTGAAGATGATTTCATCCAGCATGAAGATTTACCTTACTGCATAGGCGAGTTTGTGTGGACAGGGTTTGACTATTTAGGAGAACCAACGCCTTATTATACAGACTGGCCTAGCCACTCTTCTCTTTTTGGCATCGTTGACTTAGCCGGAATTCCAAAAGACCGTTACTACTTGTACCGAAGTCACTGGAATAAATCAGAAGAAACCTTGCACATTCTTCCGCATTGGAACTGGGAAGGAAGAGAAGGCGAAGTAACTCCGATATTTGTATATACCAACTATCCTTCGGCCGAGCTGTTCATCAATGGGAAAAGTCAGGGAACACGTACTAAAAACCTCTCAGTCACCGTACACAATAGTGACACGAAAGACTTCAAACGCCAAGAACGTTATCGCTTGATGTGGATGGATACAAAGTACGAGCCGGGCACGGTGAAAGTAGTAGCCTATAATGAAATGGGACAAGCCGTGGCAGAACAAGAGGTACATACTGCCGGCAAGCCACACCATCTGGAACTAATCGCTGATCGCCCAACGATTCAAGCAGATGGAAGGGATTTATCTTTTATCACAGTGAAAGTCGTTGATAAAAAGGGTAATTTATGTCCTCATGCACAAGACATGGTTACATTCAACGTGAAAGGGAATGGTACGTATCGGGCCGGAGCGAATGGGAACAGTACTTCTTTAGATTTATTTCACCTACCCCAAATGCATTTATTCAACGGAATGTTAACAGCGATTGTACAGTCGACTGAAAAACCCGGAGAAATAACGTTAGAAGCATC
>CAZSWS010000007.1:48475-52774 GCA_964610765.1 uncultured Parabacteroides sp. | reverse complement strand
TAACAGCGATTGTACAGTCGACTGAAAAACCCGGAGAAATAACGTTAGAAGCATCTATGAAAGGAGTTAAGAAGACCAGCATTAAAATTCGGACCCAATAACCCAATAAAATAAGACCTTTATTCATTATATCGGACGGGGCAGTTAAATTTGTTTTTTAACTGCCCCGTCTTATTATTTCATACAACACAACAAATAAATTCAATAGGCAGCTTTTTAAAAAAAGCTACAACCGTTTATTCAAAAGCATACTATCTATTTCCAAAAATAGCTAGGGAGTTTTAAGCTTTTAACGGCTGTTAGAAGAGCTTTTAACGTTCGTTGAAAGCTCTTTCGACGAGGCTCAAAAGAGCTTTTGACGAACGTTAAAAGATTAAATCCCCCTAGACTTTTTCATAAAACACTAGTTATCAATCTACAATCGTCAATAATCAATTTGTTGAATTAGTGTATTAGTTGAAGCTAATAGTCAACCTTCTTTACTTTTCAGTCCTAAACATTCTGCTCCTTAGCATTTACTCACGAACATAAAGCATCAGGGCGCACTATAATATAGCCGCTTAACATGTATGGAGATGGAATGAAAATAATTAATTTACGTGATTTGAGCGCTTTAAAACTTATAGATGAATACACCTGCTAACCGGTGGTTGGTCGCACTATTGGTGTTTCCTATTTTTCCATGGTCTAAAGAAACATCTCCATACCATGCACTAGTCAGGTTATACTCAAATGATAACGACCAATGAGGGTGATAATATCCACACTGTACACTCCCTGACAACAGCCTGTCTATATCCATTCCTCTGCCATAGATATCAGTCGTAGAAACTAATTTATTTGTGGTACCTAAGTTTTTAGAAAATCCACCAAACACTCCAAACTTCCATTCTTTGCCATACACCAGGTTTATCCATGAGGTTGAGTGCTGTGAAGGCGTATATTTTCTCTCGCCGGTCAATGCATCTACCGATTTCACTCCATATCCACCCAACATATTTGAATGTGCCATATTAGAAGTAATCATCGTTTTTCCTGCAACATACCATAGAGGTGTTTCGTAGGCAATATGAAAGTCATATGTATGGCTATTCACTCTTTCATTTACCTTGAAAATCTGTTCATCCAGTAAAGACTCCGTCCGTGGTTTGATGGATAGAAACATATAAGAAGCTCCTGCTCTAACTGTGGGTGATAACTGATAGTCAATCCCCAAGAAAATCTCAGGCAATACACCATTCTTTGCATACTCGCTACTTGCGCCCATAGGACCAAAAGATTTATTCATCAGCTGATAAATAGCAGCAGCAGTCAGTGTTAGCTCTGATTTTTGAAATTGATATTTCAACATAGGGCTGCGATTAAACGGATGAAATGGCGCTCCGGAACATAAATTCACCACCTGCGGTGCCAAATTACTGAATAAAGGATGCCATGTTTGCCCTACGAGTAAAGAAGAACCATTCTCCCAGTTAAAGTTGACATAGGCCTGTCGAAGTCTAACCAGAAAAGTCATATCACCCGTTCCGGCAAAGTCAGCCTCTACCTTGGCTGTAGTTTGAGCTGTGCCTATCCGTATGCCTTTTACATCTAGCCCAACTCGTGTGCTTATAGTAGCAAAATTACTATTGCCCGTTTTATTTAGGTCTTTCCCATTGGCATCTAAGCGCGGTGCTAGTGGATATAAATAAAAAATACCATCTGTTCCTTCGGCATTTTTTCTGGAATTATAAAAGACATCTCCACGCACAAACCCATAGAAATTTAAAGAGGCTTTGTCTTGTGCATAGGTGGTTATTGACAGTACGAAAGGTAAAAATAGAAAAAGAAATTTCCTCATTGCTTGTTGATTGTTATTTAATTGGAACAAAGATACAGTGTTTTTATTATGTTTAGAAAACCTGCATTACTTCATATAAAACGCTTGATGAACAAGTCACCAAGCGTTTTACACCTAATATCTTATCTTTTTATTCAGCAGGTTCTTTACTGAATATAGCTTTGATTCGCTTCATGTCAAACTTGGAAGAACGATCGTAGAAGTAAACACCATTTTGTTCCTGCTCTACGTCCGTAAGCTGCGTATAACAATAACCCCACACTTGATCTTTTAGAGAAAGTACCGCATCAACTTGACCTTCCAGACGCGTGTAAAACTCTTCCATCGTACGAGGAGGTTCGCCATAACCCCATGACTGAGTCTGCGAGTTTTCCATCTGTCTTTCTTGGTCTTTCACCCATTTTATACCACCAAACTCATCAACTAAATAAGGCATAGAGCCATCATATACCGGAAATTCATAATTGGCATTGTCACGAAGAGGATTAAAGCCAATATTCATGGCAGGAACTTTCAACATCCAGTTTGGGCCATTGGCAAAGACTCCATCTTTATAAATATTATCTTTCAGTTTTTTCGGGTCTTGCTCATAGTCATGCACAGTCCAAATATCTGTAATAATATGCGTTCCACCACTTACCACATGAACCGGACGCGTAGGATCCAGATTTTTAGTCAATCGGTATAAGTCTTCTGACAAGCGTGGATATTGCACTTTGTCCGGCCAAAATTGTTCGTTCATGGGCGTCCATATTAAGATAGAGGGGTGATTTCGGTCGCGCAGAACAATCTCAGACCATTCCAGCAGAAAGTTGCGTGCCACTTCTACATCATTTACATCCATCCCCCAGCTTGAGGCTTCTCCCCAAGTTAAATAGCCCATTTTGTCTGCCCAATAATAAAATCGTTCTTCAAACACCTTCTGGTGAAGACGTGCTCCATTAAATCCGGCTTCCATAGACAACTCAATATCTTTTCTAAGAGCGTCGTCGCTGGGAGCTGTCCAAAGCCCATCCGGATAAAAGCCTTGATCAAGCACTAAGCGCTGATAGTAGGGTTTATTGTTTAAAAATATTTTATTCCCCTCAATATGTATCTTGCGCATACCGGCATAAGCTTTCACCTCGTCTATAGCTGTACCTTTCTCATCCATCACCTGATACTCTATATCATATAAAAACGGACTTTCAGGACTCCATGTTTTCAGGTTTTTCACTTGAAGCACTACGAAGTTACTATTGGAAGCTTTGACTGTTTTCGTATCGACCACTTTCCCATTATCCTTTAGCGTTACTTTCAGGTTGTGCTGCCCCTCACTATAAAACTGCGGATGTATCACCAATTGCTTTTGGTCGATATCAGTCACTATTTGTGCTGATTTTAATCCCTTCGGATTGACAGCCTCCATCCATACCGTTTGCCATATACCGGTTGTCCGGGTATAGTTGCAAGCATGTGAGGCATATTGCAGGCATTGTTTTCCGGCGGTTTGCTTCGTTGTGCGGACATCACTGGAAGCATAGACTACCAAGTTGTGCGTTTTTCCCGCAGCAACCAGCTTTGTAATATCAATCGTAAAAGAAGAAGTACCTCCGAAATGTCTGCCGGCAAAACGACCATCAACATAAATTTCCGCATTAAAATAAACAGCTCCAAAATTGAGCAGTATCTTCTTTCCATCCCATGACTCAGGTACGGTTATTTCGCGTTGATACCAAATGTGGTTAATAAAATCGGTGTATTCTACACCGGATAGTTTACTTTCCGGTGCAAACGGAACCATAATCTTATCGTTAAAACGTGTAGATGCAGGATAGCCTTTTTCAATACCGGAGCCTACAAAATCAAATGTATAACTCCACTCACCGTTCAAATTTATCCACTGACTACGCTCAAACTGCGGACGGGGATATTCAGGACGAGGAATATCTTTTTGCTGAGCAAATAGAAAAACAGAGAAAAAGAGCAAGAAGAAAAAAATACATAGCTTTTTCATGTGTCAAAGTTAATTGTTAGTATTTATTTGGATTAGTATTTCATTAAAGGTCTAAAGATAGGGATTTTCTATTCTAATTTGTAGATGCCACTCATGGCTTTCACTATTTTATGGATATTCATACGTAGATTAATGAGTTTACCCGTTCGTATATCAAACACCCAACCATGAACATATATTTTACGTTTAGAATAGGCTTTTTGCACATCCACCGTTTTGCATATATTATTGCATGCTCTATTACATTCAGCCCGACCAGGCGATTAAAACGCTCCTGTTCGTCTTCAATCAGGACTAAATGAGTATATATAAAGAGATGAATACAGTTTATTTTATAGGTTTATAACCAAGTTTTGCCGCTTTTTGCAGCATGTAGTTATGAGCGGCTTCATATTCATTAGGGATAATACCATCCAATATGGCATTTTTGATAGACTCCTTGATAGAGCCGACTTCTTGTGAG
>CAZSWS010000007.1:0-48375 GCA_964610765.1 uncultured Parabacteroides sp. | reverse complement strand
ACCATCCAATATGGCATTTTTGATAGACTCCTTGATAGAGCCGACTTCTTGTGAGGGCGGAAGTCCAAATGTATCCATAATCTCTTGCCCGGAAATGGGTGGTTGAAAGTTTCGAATGCGGTCTTTTTCTTCTATTTCTTTCAGCTTTTCACGCACTAATCGAAAGTTATTCAGATAGCGTTTAACTTTTTCAGGATTTTTACTCGTGATATCTGCTTCGCAAAGCAACATCAACGAGTCTATATCATCTCCGGCGTCAAACAGTAGGCGGCGAACGGCAGAATCAGTCACCTCTTCATCTACCAAAGCAACCGGACGCATATGTAATCCGACCATCTTCTGAACAAACTTCATTTTCTCATTCATAGGCAATTTCATCTGACGGAAAATTTTCGGAATCATTTTCAGCCCCACAAAGTCATGGCTATGAAATGTCCATCCATGTTGGTGGTCAAAGCGTTTAGTCACCGGCTTTCCTATGTCGTGTAGTATAGCACTCCAACGAAGCCACAAGTTGTCAGTATATTTACTCAGGTTATCAAGCACAATTAGTGTATGCGAAAAGTTATCTTTATGACCGACACCTTCGCGCGTTTCAGCTCCCTTAAGTGCAACTAGTTCCGGGAAGATAAGCTCAAGCAATCCGGTTTTATCGGCTAAATCAAGGCCTATCGAAGGCTTGGGAGATAGAATGATTTTATTCAATTCATCTGCAATGCGTTCTTTGGAAATAATTTGAATACGCTCTTTATTCCTCACAATGGCATCAAACGTAATCGGATCAATGAAAAATCCGAGCTGTGACGCAAAACGTATTGCACGCATCATACGAAGCGGGTCGTCACTAAATGTAATATCCGGATCTAATGGAGTGCGTATAGTCAGATCGTCCATATCTTGCAATCCATTAAAAGGATCAATCAGCTCACCATATCGATCTTTATTTAAGCAAAGAGCCAATGCATTTATGGTGAAATCACGCCGATTCTGATCATCTTCGAGTGTGCCATCTTCAACGATGGGTTTGCGGCTGTCGCGCTGATAGGATTCTTTTCGAGCACCTACAAATTCGATTTCATGCTTGCCGGATTTGACCTGTGCCGTTCCAAAGTTTTTAAAAACTGACAAACGACTTCTTTTGCCTAATCGTTCTGCTACTTTTTTCGCTAATTCTATACCGCTACCAACGACCACAATGTCTATATCATTTGTATGTCTATGTAAGAGTAAATCGCGCACATACCCTCCTATTACATAGGTTTCGAGCTGAAGTTCGTCTGACAATTCGCCTATGAGCTTGAAGATTGGTGCCGAAAGCTGCTTATCTATTCGTTGTTGATCAATATACATTTGACTCTTTTATCCTAAAAATAATCCAGATTCTGTATCAGGTGACAAAGTTAATAAATTATTATGCTCTCCTATTCAAACAATTATTTTATGTAAGTTTGTATTTACCCGTGCTTTGCGGAAGTAAATAAATTATTTTATAACATTTTATCGTATGAATAAATATACATATTTGCTCGTATTCATGCTTTTAATATTGACCGGATGTGGAAAAGAAGCAAAAGAAGCGCAGAAACGTCTGGACCATGTTAAACAACTCGTTAATGAAAACAAACTGGAATTAGCCAAAAGCCAAATAGACACCTTGCGCGTGCTTTACCCTAAGCGGGTAGAGGTACTAAGAGAAAGCCTCACTTTGATGCGTCAGGTTGACATAAAAATTTCCGAACGTAATATTGCATTCATTGACAGTCTGCTACCGATTAGGCAACACCAGGCAGACAGTATGAAGGTCAAGTTTGTTCTTGAGAAAGACACCGTCTACCAGGAAATTGGTAATTATATTTATAAAGGACAAACGATAGAACGCAACCTGGAACGTTCTTATATCCGTAGTGGAGTCAATGAAGAAGGCTCAATGTATCTGGGAAGTGTCTACTACGGAAGTGGAAAACTAAATCACACAGCACTTAAAGTAAGCATCAAGGATGGAACCTATGCCGAGACAACGCAAATTCCTTACGATGGTGGGCAAAACTATCGGTTTACTGATATGGGAAGCACCTCTGAAATCGTGACTTATCGAGGCATTGAATGTGAAGACGTAGTGAAATTCATCTATGAGAATCAAAAGGAACAAATCAAAGCTGAATATATGGGTGGTAAATCCTACGTCATTTATATAGCCAACGGTGACAAACTGGCTATCGCTACGACGTTTGAATTCGGCATGTTACTTAGCGACTTACACTACATGAAGAAAGAAAAAGAAAAAGCCATCAAGCGGATCGAATATCTTAAAGCCCGTTTAGAAGGGAAAAAACCGATAGCAGACACAGACAGCATCCCGGAATAACCGGGTGCTGAATGGTTTGATTAATTATTCACATATACTTTGAACGACTGATCGCGGCTTCCGGCTGATGATAAAAGGACAATGTATAGGCCTTTAGGAAGTGATACAGCAAAAGCAGATGTTCCTCTTGACACATTGAGCCGCTCAGCCAAAACACCTAGCACATTGTAAATATAGAGTTCGGACGCATAAGAAAGTCCTTCGGTATAAAGCATTCCGGCATCGTAATATATCTTTATCCCTGACTCACTCTGAGTAGCACTCTTTATACGAGATTCCGGCTCCATAATCAAGCGTCCCAGTCCACAATCTGTAGAAATCAATTGACTACTTTTGACTGACGATGCTGATGATTTTACACGCAAACTGGTTTCTCCCTTGGCTTTCACGAAAAAGGCCGAAAAGGGCGCTAAAGCGTAGTTGCTATCCAACGAATAAGAAACATACTCCATACCATTATAAACCCATACTTCGTTACCTATCTGCTCATTTCTATCTATTTGAGAAAGTGGCAGATAACCCGGTAATGGATTGCCACAAAGACACCAACCATCATCTGCCTCCATCGCTCCAAAAGCCGGAGTGAGTGAAATTTCGCCCGATTGACCAAAGCGATTCTCAATAGAGGCGGCTTGAGATTCAAATTGCAAGCTTGTCTGATTAGCTCCTTCATCAATAGCTAACAAATAACCTGTATTTTTCTTTAATATTGGAGTATCTGCACGAAGCTCTGATACGCTGATTACTTCCCAGTTGGAAGATGCACGTCCTGTTCGTGCCCGTTTCTGCTGATTATACCTTTTTAGATAAAAATAATTGCCTCGCCCAGTTTCTGTATCATCCTTTAATGCAAACGAAGCATCTAAACCATCCGGATATACATCAAATGGGAAAGAGACAAAATACCATAAACCTTTAGTGGGAAGCTCTTTCACTACACGTACATGACCACTGACATGCGTTTCTCCTGTTGAATAATAAGAGCCTTTCTCCTGAATATTCTCATGGAAGATTAGTTCATTTACATATAACGGGCTTTGATTATTCATTGACAATGAGCCTTTCCCAATCTCTATCCGGTCACAGTGAATCGATTTATTGCTAACAACATCGGCTGCAACCAATGCCCTACGGGCTCTAGCCGGGGGCAGATTAGACCAACGTATCGTGTCGCTCCAATCTCCTGGTGTTGCTATTAAAGAATACTGAGGAATCTTTCCATATACACATACATTGCCGACATAATAAAAGCCGGAGTTTGATGTGTCATCTGCTCCTGAATGATAGAGTTCTAAGCCTTTGGGAGTTCCCTTAGATGAACCTATACGCATTTGTTCTGCTTTCAAACTTTCCTTGTCTTTGGTCGGCTTTATTATTTCCAGGACTTCCTTTTCCTGGCGATAAGCCTTACAAAGCAATGGATGAACCATATAACAGTCTTTACAACCGGCATCAAACTTGACAGTTATATCTGTATAATGTCGAGAATTAAATGGGCTAAAAAGAAGTTTGCCTCCTACATTAAGTCGAATAGCCTTCTCACTTTTGCCTATTTGCAAATGCTCGTCAGCAGTTTTAAATACCTCTGTCTTTCCTGAGGTTTGGTAACTCCAGTTATCAAACTCCTTGTTTCCAAAGGTTTGCCATAAGAATGTATCTACAACCATAGGGTTAGATACAGATTGAACAAAACGTGACCATTCATTCACTCGTCCTTGAGCAAATAAACTTTGTCCACAAAATAAGATACAAATGAATAGACCCACGAATGCGGATCGTAAGAATACTTGTGTTTTCATACAATACTTGTCAATTACTTTTAGATAGAACAAAGGTATTCAAACTTTTAACAAAAAGAAAGGCGAACATAAAAATATGCTCGCCTTCGTTAATCTTAATTCAAATTTATGCTTACTGAAGAGTTCCTTCTTGAGCTTGTTGAATCATCTTTTCATTTGCCATGATATTAATCTCCACACGTCTGTTTAGAGCACGACCTTCAGGACTTGAGTTATCGGCTACCGGATCATGAATTCCTTTTCCTTCATAATCCATACGTTTGGTGCTAATTCCCTCTTGCGTTAAAAAGTCGAATACGCTTTTGGCTCTTTTCTCAGAAAGTGTTTGGTTATAATCTACTTTACCCGTGTTATCCGTAAAGCCATAAATCTTTACATAGGTATCCACATTTTCTTCTAATACGTTAGAAAAATTACGTAAGGCATGTTTAGAAGCATCGCTCAATGTACTTGAGTTTGTTGCAAAAAGAATACCTGAGTCAAAGGTTATTTTTAATGCTTCGCCTTCATTGATAGTTTCTACGATGGTTTCTTCAGGTAATACTTCTTCAAGCTGCTTTTTCTGCTTGTCCATATTTTTACCAATCAAAGCACCTGCAGTACCCCCAACAGCAGCACCAATCACTGCACCTAATGCTGTATTACCGGCAGCTTTACCTATCAATCCGCCAACAGCAGCACCACCGCCAACACCTATTCCTGTACCTTTGGCCGTATTACTTGCTCCACAACCGGTCAACATTATCAAAGAAACAGCAAGTATAGCTATTCCCGTTAATTTTAAATACTTCATATAATTATAATTTAAATAATACCTTACTATATAACATTATTTATTCAAATAAGTTGATGGACTCACAATAATCCAGTTCAGCCTGTACAATCATTTCAATATGTTCAGGCTCAAAACGACCAACTCCATCTTTCAACGCATTCTTAACAACATAAGCAATCAGCTCATCTTCATTGATATCTACTAATTCATCATCACTTCCTTCTCCTTCTTCAAAATATCCTTTTGTGTCATAGAAGTTATAGATAAGATCTACTAGATAGTTAATATCGTCGTTTGAAAATTTCTTTTGCAAATCAGCAGGAAGTGCTTTTCTTATAAATTTCACCGAATCGTCTTCGTCATATAAAAAGTCATTACTCTCTTTCATTGTCATTCTTGTTTTAAATGAAACATTTATTTAAGCAAAAAATACATAAAGCCTTAAAAAAACAGGATAGGTTATTATCTTCCTCCTTTAATCAAATTCATAAATTCTTCACGCGTTTTAGCTTGCTGGAAAAAGCCTGTGAAGTCTGATGTAGTAGTGAGTGAGTTTTGTTTTTCAACTCCTCTCATTTGCATACACATATGTTGTGCTTCTATCACAACCATAACTCCGAGAGGGTCTAGTGTGTTTTGAATACACTCTTTAATCTGTAACGTAAGCCTTTCTTGCACCTGCAATCTGCGTGCATAAATATCAACGACCCGAGGCAACTTACTTAAACCGGTTATATATTTTCTTGGGATATAGGCTATATGCGCCTTCCCAAAGAATGGAAGCATGTGATGTTCACAAAGAGAAAAGAAATCAATGTCTTTTACTATAACCATTTGTTTATAATCTTCTTCTTGAAACATGGCTGAACGCAATACCTCGGCCGGATCTTGATCATAGCCTTGTGTAAGGTACTGCATGGCTTTAGCAACACGCATGGGCGTTTTAATTAAGCCTTCCCTAGCCGGATTTTCTCCTAATAAGCCAAGCACCTCTTTATAGTTCGTGGCTAATTGTTCTCTTGCCTTCAATATATCTTCCGTTTCTTCTTTCATTAAATAAGCGGATTTAGTCTAATGGAATTTTCACAATCTCATCTACAATATACATTTCCTTCTTAAATTCAGGTAATGCTTCTTTCAATTGAATCATTAAGTGATACGCTTCGTCGTATGAACGACAATCGCCTACACGTAGTTTCCAAAAAGGGGCTACATAGGTTCGATACGTCGACAGCTCCGGAAAGCGTTCCTTTATTTTTTGTTCCCGAGATTCTGACTCGTCTTTAGAAACACGCTGCCTATTATCAGAATAGATTTGCACACGACAACCTTCATAGAGTAAGAACTTTTTATTATCTACCTCTTCCAGTCTCTCACCTTGCACACGATATCCTACAAGATTGCGGATAGCGTTAGACTGCTTAACAATCACTGTCCCCTTGCCGGGTTCACGCTTTTGCAGTTCTTCAAAGATAGAGTCTGATTGTGCCATCAAACCGGTCGCAAAGAAACTCAGAAGAATAATATATAAAAACCTTTTGTCTAACATAAAAGCCTACTTTATTATATAAACAATGGGGATATGCGTTTGTTTTACACATATCCCCAAAATATTCCAAAAAATTAGAATGCTTCTATAATAGGCATAAATTTATCTACTGCTAAAGAAGCACCACCAATCAATCCTCCATCAACGTCTGGATTAGAGAATAGCTCTTTTGCATTACCTGCATTCGCACTTCCGCCATAAAGGATAGAAGTATTATCTGCTATTTCTTTACCGTATTTTGCTGCAATCGTTTGACGAATATGCGCATGAATTTCTTGTGCTTGAGCAGCTGTAGCTGTTTTACCAGTTCCTATAGCCCAAACAGGTTCGTAAGCAATAACTAGTTTGGAAAAATCTTCAGCTGAAAGATCAAACAGTGATTTACTTATTTGCTCATCGACAACTTCGAAATGTTTCTCGGCTTCTCTTTCCTCCAATACTTCTCCGATACAAAAGATAGGAGTTAATCCATTAGCAAGAGCTAAATTCACCTTCGTTTTCAAAGTTTCAGGAGTTTCATTATAGTATGAACGCCTTTCCGAATGTCCTAGTATCACATACTTAGCTCCTGTTGAAGCTACCATAGCAGCTGAAACCTCACCTGTATAAGCTCCTTTTTCTTGGTCTGCACAGTTTTCTGCAGCTACACCAATCTTATTGGTATCTATAGCAGCAGCTATAGTTGCTAAATGCGTAAACGGAACTCCAATAATCACATCACAGTTGATTTCTTTACCTTTCAAGGCTACATCTAAGCCTTTTGCTAATTCAAGCCCTTCTGAAAGCGTTGTATTCATCTTCCAGTTACCGGCTACAATATTCTTTCTCATAATGTTAAAATATAGTTAGGATTAAACACTTTTATTTTTTTACTATTCTCTTTAATGATGGACGAATACGATAATAATCATATAGCCAAACAAGTAGCAAAGGTACAATAAAACCGAAAATAAAATAGAACTTGGTTTCTTCTTTGCCATTCCCCTCATATCCAGACAAATACTTTTCGATAGTTTTTGATAAGACTCCTTCTTCAGGTATATCATTATAATGCCACTTCATCCGTATATTTCCATCATTAAGCAGCAATAAACCGGGGTTAGAACGAATCACAGTTTTCAATTGCGTCTCATCGGCTACTAAAAAAGGATAGTCAGCTCCTGTATAATCACGCCAGTTTTCCATCTCATCATCAGATGATGCAGTAAGACAGTAAAAAGGTATATCCTTATCTTCTGCATAATCATATATATCATTGATATCATCTACTGAATGATCATTCGCATATTCCAGCTTAGGTGAAATCAGTAAAAACATTGGACCTGGTGCGTTCCAGATTCTATCTGCTAAGTCTTCACTTATAGTATTATATACGCTAAATGAAGGAACAATGGGAGTAAAACCTTTCTTTAGCAGTTTCGTTTTAGATTCAATAAAAACCCATGTGCTATCGCCTAGCGGAGCTTCTTCTAAAGAAAACTCCTTCTCCTTTCCCTCTTTTTCATAAATAAAAGAATAGGCATATTCATCCTGTGGTGCACCTTCGGGTATATGCATCATGGCAGCAATATTCCGACCTATTTTGTAAGGTCTGAAATCCATCAAAGGTAAATGATTGAAGCAGTAGTAAGATAGGCCGAGGCTAAAACAATAAGAGAATAGAACAACAAACCAGTAAACTTTATATGTATAGAACGAAGTTACCCGGCGGTTATAAATAAATAACACCAAAGCTGCTCCCAACAAAACGATGTTTTTCCCAAAAGTTTGCCAATTAGTTAAGAGGATTGCATCACCAAAACATCCACAGTCGGAAACCGGATCAAATAAGGCTAAATACAGCGTCAATGGAGTCATAATGCACATAAACAAAAGCGTCAGAAAAGAGATAAAACGCCGATAGACTCCTAATAGCAAGCAAATGCCCAAAGTAAACTCAACTGCAGACAAGTTATAGGCAAAAACATCTGAAAAGGCACTTATTCCACCTAAGCCAAAGGCGTTAAGGTATTCTTCTATCTTTATAATCCCTCCTACCGGATCGATAGACTTGACAGCACCTGAAAAAATAAAGACTAGAGCCAGTAAGAAACGAGAAACCTCGGTCCCTATTTTAACAATTCGTTCTTTATTCATCACGCTTCCTCTCCGAATGTGAGTTTTATCAATCCAAACAAAGCATAGTTTATCATATCCATGTAGTTGGCATCTACTCCTTCGGAAATCAAGGTTTGCCCATCTAGACTTTCAATCTGCTTAGTTCGGTATATTTTCATAAGTATCAAATCAGTATAAGAACTTACACGCATACTCCGCCAAGCTTCATCATAATCATGATTCTTTGCATACATCAACTCTTTCGTTTGAGTCATATGCTTATCATATAGAGCTAAAGCTCGCTCGTTATCCACATCGACAGACTCGGCATATCCTAATTCCAACTGAATAAGCCCGATAACTCCATAGTTAGCTATACCAATAAACTCCGGTCGAATACCTTCATCTATTAGATTTACTTTTTTCGTCTCCAAGCTACGGATTCGATTAGCCTTTATGAATATCTGATCGGTTATTGATGCCGGACGCATGATTCGCCACGATGCACCATAGTCATGTAGTTTCTTACTAAATACCTCTCGGCAGGAAGTTATGACTTCCTCAAATTGCTGTTTTGTTTTTTCCATAAATCAATGTCGCTGAGTACAAATATACATGATAATTTTCATTGTAAAAGAAATTCGAAGCGGCAAACAGAAATACAGATAGCTCACCTCAACAAAACCATTACCCCTTTCGCTCCATGAGCACCAACGACTAAAGCCTGCTCAATGTCTGCTGTTTTGGATGGTCCGGAAATAAAGATGCCAAAACCTTGGTCATGAAAGGATAGCTTTTGATACGCTTCATGCATATTATGAACCAAGTTCTTTTTGTCTAATAGAATGACCAAATACTCGGCTATAAAATAGACAACTCGCTGTTTCACATTCTGTGGTATCCAAACACAACCATTTTCAGCGACTCCTATTTCTCCTTGGACAATCGCAAGATCTGTTCCGTTCAATGCATGCGGATCTTCTACATAATCAGGATTAACTGTTGCCAATGTTATTTCTGACAGATTACTGGCAATCGTTTTTGCTTCAGGATAAAGCGAACGTATCACATCATTCAAATCTTCATCTTTTTCTAAAATATGCGCATCACCTCCGACCTCTTTGCTCACGTTGACAAACTGAGTTAAAACGTCAGTATATTGTATTCCGTTAATTGCATGCACATCCGGCATATCATAGGACTCATGAATATGGCTTTTGATATTCTGAAGTATCTTTTCTTTACTACTCATAGTCTGCATTTTTTATTTATTAGGTTCACCGACTTTCCCCTTTTTCCAAAGGCTTACAAATGATTCTTTCGCAAATGTGGGAAGTTCGCGACTGACACCCCACTGATTTAGTTGGTTATAAAGGAGGAAGCGTGGCATGTGATTCACAATGGGTGCAAACTTTAACGCCGTTCTGTATAGTCGGGGATGACCAAACAGATATTTCAATCCATAAGACATAACTTTCTTCATCGGGTCAGCTTTTCCGATAGCATCCAATCCTTGCCGCCAACGGTATATCTGATCGGCTAGATCTATCTTTACGGGGCAGACATTATTGCATGAATAGCACAAAGAACAGGCCGACACATTATCAGAGTATGTTTTAGGAGATTTCAGCATTCCCAGGTTTATACCGATAGGACCGGGTATAAAATAAGTATATGAATATCCTCCACTTCTACGATAAACAGGACACGTATTCATACAAGCTCCACAACGAATACATTTAAGTGCTTGTATATGTTCTTCATTGCCTATAATATTACTCCTGCCGTTATCTACCAGAACAATATGCAGTTCACCTCCATCCACCGGCTTCCGAAAATGAGAGGTATATGAAGTAACCGGCTGTCCGGTAGCCGAACGAGCTAATAAACGTGTAAAAACGCCCAATGAAGCATGATTAGGCACGACCTTCTCAATACCTACAGACACAATATGTACCTTGGGTAGTGATGCTCCCATATCCGCATTCCCTTCGTTCGTACAAACAACCATATCACCGGTATCAGCTACAGCAAAATTACATCCGGTCATGGCTACATCCGCCGTCAAAAACTCATTACGCAAATGCTGTCGAGCAGCTCGCGTGAGATAAGTAGGATCACTATTTCCTTTTTCAGTATGCAACTTGTCTTCAAAAAGTGCCCCAACTTCTTCTCTTTTAATATGAATAGCCGGCATCACAATATGACTGGGAGGTTCGTCCATCAACTGAAGGATTCTTTCACCTAAGTCACTTTCTATCACATCTATTCCTTTCTCTTTCAAATACGGATTCAACAAACACTCCTCCGTCAGCATTGATTTGCTTTTCACCAGTTTCTTAGCCTGCTGTTTTTGAAGGATCGAATAGACTATTTCATTATGCTCAGCCGCATCAACGGCCCAATGCACGATAGCACCATTAGCTTCTGCCTTTTTGGCAAAAGCCTCCACATAAACATCTAAATGGCTAATCGTGTGCATCTTGATTTTTGCACCCACTTCTCTTAATTCCTCCCATTCAGGAACAGCCTTAGCCAAACGGTCTCTTTTTTCACGAACAAGCCAAAGAGTCTTGTTGTGCCATTCTTCCTGAGTACGGTTAGCGATGAAACGCTCAGCCGCTTTTGCATGTTTTGTACTCATAATCCGGCAGATAATATTTGAACAACATGAATAAATTGAATCGGAAGCTTTTCCCTTTTCACAATTCCGTGCATATGCATCATGCAGGAGCTATCGGCACCTGTGATATACTCTGCTCCGGTTGCTATATGGTTTTTCAGCTTATCACGCCCCATAGAAGTAGATACCGCTGTCTCTTCAATAGCAAACATACCTCCAAAGCCACAGCATTCATCTACTTTATCCGGTTCAAGCACTTCCACATCTTTTACCAATGACAAAAGAGCTTTGATTTTTGAATACGGGGGTATATTTAATTCACTGGCAGACGACAAGTGTAATTCGCGCACTCCATGACAACTATTATGAACACTTACCTTATGCGGAAACACTCCGGGTAATTTATCAACCTTTAATACATCATGCAAAAACTCACATACATCATAAATCTTCCCTAAAGAATGACAAACATGGTGCTCTTTTTTCAAGAGTCGCGGATGATGTTCTTTAACAAATGCCGCGCAACTTGCAGAAGGAGCTACAATATAATCATAGGCTTCAAACTGCCTATCAAACTGTTTGGCAAGAGGTATTGCTTTATCTTCAAATCCACCATTAGCCATGGGTTGTCCACAACAAGATTGATCCAGCGGATATTCCACATCCAAACCTAAATATCTAAGAAGCTTGTAGGTGGCCACCCCTACCTCCGGATAGATAGCATTGACATAGCAAGGTATAAATAGTCCTATTTTCATTTATTCATTAGTTTAAAGTTCTGAAAACAGCCTGTCTTTGCGGCATCTGTTCTTCTTATTTCATAATCGATAACTATCCAACATATCCCCTGAATACGTAAAGTTAGTTTTCACCTTACTTTTCAGAAACACATGGAACAGCTATAATAAATTATTTTATTTCAAAGCGAAATTCGTCATACGATTCAGTTCTCCATGCATGCTGAGCTGTTGTAGGAGATATGGCAAACAATGGAGAGAAAGTTCGAACTTGAACGGTTTTACCATCCGGTAAAAACTCTAAAATCCTCAACCAACCGTCACCACCATTCCCATGCCATGAGCCATCGGCTGTTTGAGCATTAAACATCATTTGAGGTATATCTTTTCCGGCTTCATTCTTGTCCGTTCTAAAACTTACTGTTTCCTCAATAGTTCCTATTCTACAGGAGTGACCGCAAAGTACCATGCAAATATTAGGTGTAGGATATACTAAACGCTCCCAAATAGTTTTTCCATAATTTGCAGGAGTCACTTTATAGCCTTCCTTTTCAATATGCTTAGCACCAATAGTTAGGTAAGAGTGGGTAAGAATAATAATCCGATGATTTTTGTATTTATCTGAGTCTGCTAGCTTTTTAGCCCAATCCAACACTTCATCACGTGGAGCAAATTCAAGAGAAATAACCAGCATATCTCCCCAATGATCAAGTTTGAACTCATAAGCCGCATTTTCCAGCGTATGCTTTCCTTCCCAATTCTTTTCTACACTAACGAGACTTTTATCCCATTTATTGTTACGCTCCGGTTGGAAATATTCCGAAAATCGGCTCATCCGATTCTCGGCACTCACATATCCATAATCATGATTGCCCGTACATAAAATATAAGGAACTACATGATCCAAGCGCTCAAATGCTTTAGAGACGCTCTGCCATTGCTTAGTACTTGACTGATTACCATTTATACCATCAGCCACTGGACGATCATTCTGTTCAACCAAATCTCCTGTACATAACACTGCTTGAATATTCAGTTTTTCAACATTATTTGCACACCAAGCTGTCATCAATTCAAAAAGAGGCTGATTAACATCAAATTTGGAATAACTCTGAGGATCCGGAAAAAGGATAAATGAAGATGATCCCGATTCTGTTTTCTCAACCATTACAGGTTGTTTTTGTCCCCAAGTATTTAATACAATGAAAGAGCATAAAATAGGAAGGAATAGTAATTTTCTCATAGCAGGTTAGTTGTAAGGGTGAAAAGATCCATAGAGCAATCTCAAATAGATTACTCTATGGAGTTAAATAGTTTATGATATCATTAAGTTCAAGATTATCCTATCAAGGAATAATCTTATATTGAACAAATGCTTCAATTGCTTCATACGATGCCAAACCTAATTGATTATATAAATCGGCTGTAGCACGGTTACGATCTTCTGCACGTTGCCAGAACAATCGCTCGTCATCACCTAAGAAAGGAGCACTCTCAGCTTGTGATTGATGCTTCAATATGGCATTTCTTTTATGACGCAGTTCTTCCGGGCTGATTGGAACAGCCATTTCAATATGGTCCATCTCCCACTCTGCCCAAGCTCCTCTATACATCCATATGCGACAATTTTGAATCCATTCTTCATCTTTCATTTCATCAACAGCCGCCAAGATAGCATCTAAACATACTTTATGAGTTCCATGTGGGTCAGCTAAGTCACCAGCCACAAACATAGAATCAGGTTTAATACGTATGATAAGTTCTTTTACGATATCGACATCTGCCTGGCTTAAATCGTTTTTCTTAACCATGCCTGTTTCATAAAAAGGCAAATCTAAGAAATGAATATTCTCATTCTTCACACCTGAGTAGCGAGCTGCATTTCTGGCCTCTTCGCGACGGATAGTTCCTTTCATAAACAACACATCTGGATGTTCAGGACCTTGATTACCACTCTTGTTATTCAGATATTCAATAATTCTTTCAGCTTTATCTTTCAGTGTGCTATCATTGGGAGAATATTTTTCAGAAACGTCCCTGAGGTATTCACAATAACGAACCACTTCTTCGTCACCTACAGCGATATTACCCGACACTTGATAAGCCACATGAACATCATGATCTTGTACGCATAAACGATGTAAAGTACCTCCCATAGAGATAACGTCATCATCCGGGTGTGGACTGAATACAATTATTTTCTTCGGATACGGTGCTGCCCTTTCCGGACGTTTAGAATCATCTGCATTGGGTTTACCACCCGGCCAGCCCGTAATCGTGTGTTGAATATCGTTGAATATCTTAATATTCACATTATATGCCGAACCATAAAGAGCAAGTAGTTCTGTCAATCCGTTTTCACTATAGTCTTTATTTGTCAATTTCAAGATAGGCTTACCGGTGATTTGACAAAGCCATACAATTGCACGGCGAATCAACTTGTTATCCCATTCATTTGAAGAAACTAACCAAGGATGGCTCAATCTTGTTAGCTGTGACCCGGCTGATAGGTCTAAAAACACACGAGCTCCATTATGCGCTTGCAAAAAGCTTGCCGGCATTGAATCTCTCATATTGTCTTCAATAACCTCTGCAATTATATTTGATTTGCTTTCCCCCCAAGCCATTAGGATGATGTTCTTCGATTTCAATATCGTAGAAAGCCCCATAGTTATTACACTTAATGGCACATCATCTAACGATTTAAAAGTGCGTGACGCTTCTTTGCGAGAGTCACTGTCCAATAAGCTTAAATGCGTCCGTGTACTTGGATTTGCTCCCGGACCATTAAAACCAATATTACCAGCATGACCTATTCCTAAGAGGATATAATCAAGTCCTCCCACTTTTTCAATTTGGTCTTCGTACTGACGACAGAAAGTTAATATGTCTTTTTTATCCATAGAACCATCCGGATAATAGATGTTTTTCTCATCAATATCTACATGGTTAAAGAAGGCGTCTTTGAGTTGTTCTAGATTAGAGAATGTTGCTGATGTGATAGGGTAGAACTCATATACTAAAAACACAACTACATTCTTGAAGCTTAGGTTTTCTTGCTTATGCAAGCGAATCAACTCCTTAAATACGTTCTGAGGAGATCGACCACCGGGCAATGCCAATGCAAAAGTCCGATTTTCATTTTGAGCTTCTTTAATTTTCGCAGCAAGTTCTTCTGCAATAGAAGCTGAACCCTCATCAATCGTTTCAAACAGGAAAGCCGGAATTTTCTCAAATTGAGTAATCACCGACTGCTCATACGCATTGTCCGGATGAATAAAACGATCCGGAATACTTGTTAGCTTAATTTGAGAGCTTAGATTATTTCTCATGTCTACAGCATTATTATATTTGTTAAGCTACAAATATAATGAATAAAATGTATAGATAAGAACTAGTTACCTCAAGTTTTCCACACAAATGCCGGATTCGATTAGTAACTGCAAGAAACCACAAATAAAGCACTGAATCAGCATGCATACAAGATGTTAAAGACTAGATTTTTTTCTTAATGAGGTTATCTAAAATATCAAAGCTTCAATTCTCAGCTTCAAAAGCTTCCTTTTCGAGGGTCAACGTAAGCCAATGGTCGGAAAGCTCCGCGATTTTCTGTTTAGACGCCCCATGCTGCTCATAAAGCTCAGCATCAAAATCACTACCCGCTACAGCCATTTTCTTTTCCATTTCAGCGACTTTCTTCTCTAGCTCTGCAATTTTCTTTTCAGCCTGCTCAATGCCCCGTTCAAATTTTCGCAACTGCCGGGTGTATTCCTTTTGCTCTTCATAAGAGCGTTTCCCGGATTTCATAGTTTCAGTCTTAACCTCATCATCATTAACCGCATCACTCACCGCACTTCGCTCTAACTCTGTCAGGTCTTCTATTTTTCTCTTTTGCAAATACTCATAGATCCCTCCCAAATGTTCAATGACACGCTGATTCTTGAACTCATAAACTTTAGTCACTAATCCATCCATAAACGAGCGGTCATGTGAAACGATGATTGCCGTACCGTCAAAAGATTTTATGGCTTCTTTCAATATTTCTTTTGTTCGCATATCCAAATGATTCGTCGGCTCATCTAAAATCAGTAAATTAACCGGCTCAAGCAACAAACGTATCATAGCCAGACGACTACGCTCACCACCCGACAAGACTTGCACTTTTTTATCAGAAGCTTCCCCCCCAAACATAAAAGCGCCTAGGATGTCACGTATTTTGGTGCGAACATCTCCAACTGCTACATAGTCGATTGTTTCAAAAACAGTCAAATTCTCATCCAGTAAGGAGGCTTGGTTTTGAGCAAAATAACCAATCTTTACATTATGCCCCAGCTGAAGTTTACCGGAATAGTCCACTTCATCCATGATACATTTAACTAAAGTCGATTTTCCTTCACCATTTCTACCTACAAATGCAACCTTTTCACCTCTGTTGATAGTAAAGGTGGCCTCTGCAAATACCAAATGCTCGCCATAACGCTTACTGAGTCCTTCAGCAATAACCGGATATGACCCCGAACGAGGAGCCGGAGGAAACTTCAAGTGTAAGGCAGAATTATCCACATCATCTACTTCTATTAAATCTATTTTTTCCAGCTGTTTAATCCTTGACTGCACTTGCACAGCTTTTGTCGCTTTATAACGAAATCGTTCAATAAAAGCTTCTGTATCTGCCAATTTCTTTTGTTGGTTTTCATACGCTCTGAGCTGTTGCTCACGGCGTTCTTTTCTCAACTCTACATAATGCGAATATGTAGTTTTGTAGTCATATATCTTACCTAACTCTATTTCAATCGTTCGTGTGGTAGTATTATCTAAAAAGGCACGGTCGTGCGACACCAAGACTACGGCATTGGCGCGTGTAAGCATAAAATTTTCTAACCATTGAATTGATTCAATATCCAAATGGTTAGTCGGCTCATCCAGCAACAGCACATCCGGTCGTCTGAGTATGAGTTTTGCAAGTTCAATACGCATACGCCACCCACCGCTAAACTCTGTCGTTTTTCGTTCAAAGTCTTCACGTTCAAAACCAAGCCCTAGCAAAGTTCGCTCTAATTCTGCCTGATAGTTACTTCCACCCAACATCTGTAGAAGTTCCGTTTGATGCGTAAGTTTATCTATCAGCTCATGATAAGCATCCGATTCATAATCCGTACGCTCAGTAAGCTCAACATTGATTGCTTCAATTTTTCGTTCTATCTGATGCAGGTGGTCAAAAGCTTTTTCTGCTTCCTCCCGAACGGTTCCCGTATCGTTAAGCTCCATCTGCTGAGGCAAATATCCTATCGTCACCTCTTTTGGCAAACTCACTACACCTGTTGTAGGTTGTTGAATACCGGCAAGAATCTTTAGCAGCGTAGATTTTCCCG
Organism: uncultured Parabacteroides sp.; assembly: GCA_964610765.1. Classification (GTDB taxonomy): domain Bacteria; phylum Bacteroidota; class Bacteroidia; order Bacteroidales; family Tannerellaceae; genus CAZSWS01. The sequence continues at coordinate 31,058 of CAZSWS010000007.1, read as the reverse complement.
CTCCGTTCTTGCCCACTAAAGCTATGCGTTCTTTCTTGTTTAATACAAATGAAATATGGTCAAAGAGTACAGTTCCTCCAAACGATACTCCTAATCCTTCGATTGAAATCATGTTTTTAATTAATTAATCTGTGAACTCGCATTCTCTCTTTTTTAGACATGTATATGCGTTTCCAGCAGTCGCGCACTCGCCGTTGGTATAAGTCTTACCTCATGAACTTCAGCTGGCACTAATACGGTTTGCCCTTGATGAACAACCAGACTATTTCCATTGGTATCTTCAAGCGTAGCTGTTCCTTCTAAACAAATAAAAATCATAAAAGAATCTAATAATGCCGGATGAAAAGTCTTTGCTTCGTCTAACAATAACAAGCTTGTAGTGAAATAAGCCGAATCAACCAGTTCTACCGATTCATTTCTTTTCTCCACATATTGCGTCCGCGCATCCGGTATATACGTATAATCAATGGCATCAATTGACTCTTCTGTATGCAATTGTCGCTCATTTCCTTCAGCATCTTTACGCTTATAGTCGTAAATACGATAAGTGATATTACTAGTTTGTTGTATTTCCGCGATAAAGCAACCTGAACATATAGCATGCACCCTTCCGGCAGGCAAAAAGAACACATCACCTTCTTTGACCGGATATTCACGCATCACCTCCATAATCGTATCGTCAGCGATACGGCTTACATACTCTTCTTTATCTATGGGTTTAGAAAACCCACAATACAAAGAGGCTTCGGGAGATGCTTTCACCACATACCACATTTCGGTTTTACCAAACGACTGGTGTCGCTTCATGGCCAATTCATCATCCGGATGCACCTGAATAGACAAATTCTGTTTTGCATCTATAAACTTAATCAATAGCGGAAATCGCTCTCCAAATCGTTCCATCACCTTCTTTCCAGAAAGACGAGAGCCAAAAGCTTTAATCAGTTCATCTAAGCTTTTCCCTTTTAACGAGCCATTAGCTACAACTGAAAAATTATCGTCCACATGAGACACTTCCCAACTTTCACCAATTTCGTCTTGTACCGGGCTAATACCTTTATAAGAACATATATCTGAACCACCCCAAATAACCTTCTTTAAAAGTGGTTCGAATAAAATAGGATACAACATCGTTTTATTTTTTCTTAGGAGTTACCTTTCTCAATACCAACGCTGAACGAGCCGGTATATAAAGTTTAAGCCATTCTTTCTTTTCTTTTTTATAGAGTGGGTCATATTGTGTGAAATGCCTCAATGAATCATCATTCAAACCATACCCTCCAAACAATTCACTATCTGTGTTCAGTACCACTTCATACTCTCCCGGAGGTGTCAAGAAACCATATCCGGAAAATGACTTTTTCGGATTAAAGTTAAAGACAAAAAGTAGGTCTTTACGCATAAATGCAAGTATTTGGTCGGCATCACTATCCCACACCTTTTTGATAACTCCCGACTGGAAGTTTCTCACCCCAGATACCAGTTCTAGCATCGCCTGATCAAAACGTTCTAAAAAGTGATATTTTAAATCAGGATTATCTGCCAGACTCCATTGTCTGCGTGCATATTTATATGACCAGCCATTCCCTTCTCGAGGAAAATCGACCCATTCAGGATGCCCAAATTCATTTCCCATAAAGTTCAGATAGCCTCCATTGATAGTAGAGAGCGTCACTAATCGAATTATCTTGTGCAAAGCCATCCCTCTATCTACCGTCATGTTTTTATCATTGACATGCATATGCCAATACATATCGGCATCAATAAGCCAAAATATAATGGTTTTATCGCCCACTAAAGCTTGATCATGACTTTCGGCATAACTGATTGTTTTTTCATCACTTCTCCTGTTGGTTGTTTCCCACCAAATAGCTGAAGGATGCCAGTCTTCATCCTTTTTTTCTTTCAACGTTTTAATCCAAAAATCAGGAATATTCATGGCCATGCGATAGTCAAATCCATAGCCGCCATCTTCTATCTTTGCAGCTAGACCAGGCATACCACTCACTTCTTCAGCAATAGTAATGGCATGAGGATTTACTTCATGAATCAATTTGTTGGCAAGCGTAAGGTAAACGATAGCATCTTGATCCTGATGACCGTTATAGTAATCGCCATAATTGGTAAAAGACTCTCCTAATCCATGACTATAGTACAACATAGAGGTAACTCCATCAAAGCGAAAACCGTCAAATTGAAATTCATCCATCCAATATTTGCAGTTAGAAAGTAAGAAGTGAAGCACCTCATCCTTCCCATAATCAAAGGTCAGCGAATCCCAAGCCTGATGTTCTCTTCTTGCTCCAGAATGAAAATATAAATCATACGACCCATCAAATCGACCAAGCCCTTCTGTTTCATTCTTCACAGCATGACTATGCACAATATCCATAATCACTGTAATTCCTGCCTTATGAGCATCATCAATCAGATGCTTCAACTCTTCAGGCGTACCAAAACGAGAGGAAGGAGCAAAAAAACTACTTACATGATAACCAAACGAACCATAGTACGGATGCTCTTGAATAGCCATGATTTGAATGGCATTATATCCGTCTTTTACTATTCGCGGAAGCACTTTCACCCGAAACTCTTCATACGTCCCTACCTTTTCCTCTTCTGTAGCCATACCGATATGGCACTCATAGATTAATAAGGGGGAAGTTTTGGGTTTAAACTTTTTCTTAGAAAAGACGAACGGTTCTTCCGGATTCCATACCTGAGCTGAGAAAATGTGCGTATGTTCATCTTGAACAACTCTACGACACCATGCAGGCACACGCTCGCCAGCTCCTCCTTCCCACTCGACCCAGAGTTTATACAAGTCGCCATGGCGAAGTTTTTCAGCCGGAAGTTTAATATCCCACTGTCCGCTTTTATTTTTTCTTAGTCTGTACTCCTCCTCTTTCTTCCAGTCATTGAACGTACCTATCAGATAGATGGCATCCGCAAAAGGAGCCCACTCTCTAAACACCCAATGATTATCTACCAAATGAAGACCGAAGTATAAATATCCGGTAGCAAAATCACTTAGACTTATCTTCCCTTTATTAGTCAGTTTTTTTTCTTTCTCTATCACCTGGTCGTACCTTCCTTCTATTGCTTCAGCATAAGGAGCTAGCCATTGATCATTTTTGATTAGATTAAGCGGTTTCATTTATCCTTCATTTCGTTTGACATAAGAACAAAGATAAGATTAATCCAATAAGAACAAAGAGTATTAACGCATTTTGTCCTCTAGAAATGATTGGACATTCAATCCCAAATTCGTTATTTTTTATAACCACATATTCCTACATAGTCGCCTCTGTCATACCCTTCAACAGGCTCTTCAACTACATTGTCCGAATAGATGGGATGACGAGTTAAAGTTTGAGCATACTCAAAATCCGCAAATCCTACCTGACGCAAACAAGTAACCTTCTCAGCAGTTGTTCTCCAATTAGCTTGTTTTACCAACTCTATTGGATATGGATTACGGGGATAAGTGTCTTGCAACAACGGATTATCCCAAGATCCAACCGACATAGCCAAATTATAAAGCAATCCATATGAACTTTCTTTAGGTATATCTACGAGTATAACTCGTCCTCCTTTTTTCAAAGCATGATAGCTCGTACGAAGCGCCTTTTCTAAGTCATCTATATAACAGGGGGAGCCATTATAAAGAATCGTATCATAACTTTCTGCCTCCAATTCAGCTTCTTCTGCCGTTGAAACTTGAACATCCATTCCTCGGCTAACTGCAATTTCAGCCATATCAGCTGAGGGCTCTATTCCGTCTTGGACAACAATTTCATACTCGTTCTTCAGAATCATCTCAAAAAGACCACTCCCACAACCCACAGATAAAACACGTCCGGCATTTTCTAAAAAATGAGCTACTAGCTTCACTTCTGAATTCAACACATTTTTGTTTTCGAGAAACCATTGATCATACTTCTCGGCATACTGGTCAAAACTTTTCATCATCTTCTTAAAAATAAAAAACCGCCTCGCAGAAGCGAAACGGTCTAATAAATACTTATATTTTAGCTTTTAGTTTTCCGTTTTCCTCCGATGTCAATTACAACATATCAGGTTCAAGGGTATATTCTCAGCCTTAATTTAAAAGGCACCCCTAACAGAGATTGAACAAAACTACATACAATTACTGAAAAGTAAAGTAATTTATCTGCAGAAAATATATCTCAATAAAAAATGAGTGATTTGAATTTAAGATTGGGAATTTATTGATTCTTGCTCGGAATTATTTTCCATTTCCACTAGTTTCTGTATAGCATTAGACGCAATATCCGTAAGCGACAATCCTTGTTTAGATGAGGCATAAACACAACCGCAAAAGTTTTGCCGATAGATTTGATAAACTTCGGTCAACTCAACCGACCGCTTATAACCATTGTTTTTCTTAAAGTCAGAGGGCAGAAAATGCACACCAACCTCTTGCTGCAATTCAAAGCCTATCTGATTGATCGTTTCTGCCTTTTTTAACGGACTAATAGTGAGTGAACTGGTAAAATAGTCACAACCCAATTCCAATGCTTTTTGAGCAGCAGCTCTTAAACGCATACGATAGCAAGTCTGACAACGTATACCACCTTCCGGAGCATCTTTTAAATCCTTTGTTTCTTTAAAAAAAAGTTCGGATTCATACGGAGCTGCTATAAAATGTATATCACGACCCGCATTTTCATTAAACTGTTCTATGAATAGACTAAGCGTTTTTTCTCTCAACCGATACTCCTCTTCCGGATGAATGTTCGGATTGTAAAAATAGACGCTAACTTCTGCTTGACTGCTTAATGTTTCCAATACAGAACTGCTACATGGTGCACAACAACTATGCAACAATACGTGCGGACGACGGTTCTCATTGTTCCACCATCGAAAAACCTGTTGCATCAACCGATCATAATTTATCTTTTGTCCGATTGGAAGTTTCTGGAGTAAGTCAGCTGCATTCATTATTTATGAATCAAAATCTCATACATTCCTACAAAAGCTGCCCCTTTTCCACATTGGCTTACCGTTACTGTTTTTCCATCAGCATTCAATACAAAGTCAGCATTTTGCATAAAAGTATGTGAATGCCCACCAATAAAAAAGTCTATATTTCGAGATTTTGCAGCTAAATTCAAGTCATTTCTATAGCCAATATGTGTCAAACAAATAACTATATCACACTTTTTCTTTACTTTCAAAATTTCAGCATACTTATTGGCCGTTTCAACCACCGGAAGGAACACCATTTCTGTATATTTATTCTTTTGAATCAATCCCTCCGGATTTGTCCCTACCCCCATTATACCTATTTTTAAACCCGATTTTTTAAGGATTACATAAGGTTTAACAACATGCTTTAAGGGTGTTTTACTCATGTCGTAATTACAGCAGACAATGGGGAAGTTAGCCAACTCATAAATCATCTTCAGACTATCCATCCCTTTATCAAACTCATGATTTCCGATAGTTGCTGCGTCATAACCTATTTGACTCATTGATTCTATTTCCGCCCTTCCACTAAACAGGTTGTAATAGGGTGTTCCTTGCACCACGTCTCCGGCATCTAGCAGCAATACATGGTCATATAAAGAACGAATAGAGTCAACAACAGCTTTAAGATTAACCATTCCTGCCATACCCGGGTTGTATCGATCATTGTGAGAGAATGGTTCCACCTGGCTATGCATATCATTCGTATGCAAGATGACAAGCTTCTTCTGTTGTGCAGCAAGATTAGTCGAGAGAAGCAGAGTCAGGCAAAGTATCCCTATATATTTATTTATTTTCATCTGTTTGTCCTTTCATCGTTTTCTATTACTAATCTACTATAACAATACGTTCATCTTCCTTAGCACTCAAAGGAATTCCGTTTTCTGTCAATGAGCGAACATAGGCAATCATGTAATCTCGTAAAGTAATCTGAACGGGTATGACCGACAGTGCTTTGGTCATAGCACGCATATTATCATTTCCCTCAGCTAAATAATCAAGTGTCACCAATGTATATACTTGTTCCGGATTGATAGACATGCCGTTTAGTTTGGCTTCCCGCAGCGTCTTATCTTTTCCTATAACCAGCTTTACGCCGGAAGAAACACCCGCACCTCCTATTTTTGCATACGCTATAAAAAGCTCCATCAGCACATCGCCTGTTAGCAACAATACAACCAACTCATTATCGAACGAATAGGTGCTGTACAAATCGCGCATGGTGACTTCGCCTTTTCTGATGGATGCCCGATGTCCACTTACATTCATCATTGCAAGATCGATGGGTTTTCCTTCTGTCAAGTCTGTTTGCAACAATGTCATGGCATCAGAAGTAAAATTGGTCAATTTACTTTCCGGACGGTGATACAGCATTTCATCCAGTGAAGTCGCAACGACCTGATTCATTTCTTCATCAAGCACTCCCCTATATTTATCAACCAATGCGGTCATTGTCGGGTCTGGATTGGCTGTTTGGTTAACCGGTATACGTTTCCATGATATCTGCATATCAGGACCATCTGCGCTAAGGCGCTTTTGCGTTTGACAAGACGTTATCAAAAGCAATAAGGTGAAAAAATATAGTATTGACCTCATGTAGTTATTTTTGCATTTATTCTGCAAAAATACTTTTTTCACCCGACTTTTACACTCAATTAACATTGATTGAGAACCCTCTTCACCTATTCACAAACCAATCATCACATATATAACAAGTGTTATTTTACTTTTCTATTTTATTCAGCATCTTCAACGTTGCTTTAATAGCTGCCTCGGTCTGGTCGGCATCCAAACCCCGTGTTTTAAACTCAACACCGTCTAAACGCCAAGTTATAACAGTTTGTACAAATGCATCTGTACGACCACCCGGAGGGATGGTCACTGAATAGTTTGTCAACATGGGAAAAGGTCGACCCAGTCTTTTATAGATTTTGCGTAATGCACGCACAAAAGCATCATATTGTCCATCGCCCATCGCCGTTTCCTCATAGGCTTTTTCTTCTATTTCAATTTTGAGTGAAGCAATAGGCTTCAACCCTTGTGCTAAAGAGAGCGAGTAGTTTAAAATCTTTATTTTATTGATTTGCCCATTATCCTGTTTCAACACATCCGATATAATATAAGGTAAATCCTCTTGCGTAACCCGCTCTTTCTTATCGCCCAACTCAACAATTCGCTGGGTAACTTTCTTCATTGACTCATCGTCAAGTTCGATATCTAAAGCTTTTAGATTTTTGAGAATATTGGCTTTGCCGGACATTTTCCCTAAAGCATACTCGCGTGTGCGTCCAAAACGTTCCGGAATTAAATCGTTACAATACAGATTGTTTTTATTATCGCCATCTGCATGCACTCCGGCACATTGCGTAAACACATAATCACCTACAATAGGTTTATTAGATGCAATATGGATACCCGAATACGTCTCTACCAATTTACTAGCCATGTTTATTTTGCTTTCATTGACAGTTGTTTTCATCTTCAACTGATCATGAATAATAGGTATCACACTACTAACAGAGGCGTTTCCTGCACGTTCGCCTAATCCGTTCACCGTCACATGTACGCCTGAAACACCTGCTTTAACAGCAGCATATACATTCGCAGTAGCCAAGTCGTAGTCATTGTGTGCATGAAAGTCAAAATGAGCATTCGGATAACGCTTAATCATGTCTGCACAATACAGGTATGTATTTTCAGCATTCAGCACACCTAATGTATCCGGCAGCATGATGCGTTTCAACGGCATTTGCATCAGAGCATCCGTAAACTGATATACATAGTCCGGAGAATCAGTCATCCCGTTCGACCAATCTTCCAAATATACATTTACAGAAACACCCAATTCTTGCGCTTGCTGAATAATACCACCAACATCTCGTATATGCTCTTCAACTGTTTTTTTCAATTGTTGAGACAGATGCTTATATGATCCTTTACACAGCAAATTCATTACTTTACAGCCCGCTTGATTAATCCATTGTAGAGATTGCCCCTGATCAACAAATCCAAGCACTTCCAAACGATCTAAAACGTGCTGTTCTTTAGCCCATTTTATCAACCGAGTAACCGAATTGAACTCACCTGCCGACACCCGGGCAGAAGCTATCTCAACTCGATCTACATTTAACCCTTGAAGCAATACCCGGGCAATCCCTAACTTCTCATGGGAGGAAAATGATACTCCGGAAGTTTGTTCACCCTCTCTAAGGGTTGCATCCATTATTTCAATTGTCTTCATGTCTTGTCTAGGTTCGATTCATACCATACAATCTTGTCTTTATTAGACAGCAAATAGTCTATATCATCTAAACCGGTCATCAGGCATTCTTTTTTATATTCATTAATTTCAAAATGTGCAGTCTGACCGATTTCCTTATTCGTAATAGTTTGCTCAGGCAAGTTGATATGAACAATGGCTTGTGGGTTTTCTTCAACGACTGAAAAAAGGCCACTAAGAAATTGTGGAGAAACAACCACCGGCAAAAGACCGTTGTTCATGGCATTGTTCATGAATATATCAGCAAAAAAACTACTAACAACCACCTTAAATCCATAATCTGCAATAGCCCAAGCAGCATGCTCCCGACTACTACCGGAACCAAAGTTTTTTCCTGCGATCAATACTTCTCCTTTATACGTTGGATTATTCAATACAAACTTCTCAATAGGATTGCCTGCTTTATCGTAACGCCAGTCATAAAAAAGATTCTCTCCAAATCCCTCTCTCGTGGTAGCTTTAAGAAAACGAGCCGGTATAATCTGATCTGTATCAATATTCTCCATCGGAATAGGAACACAAGTTGATGTGATTTGATTTATTTTATTTCTCATAATTCATAGTCTTTTTAATCAATTAAAGCCCCTTCAGTCATTAAGTCTCTTGGGTCTGTGATGTATCCGGTGACGGCCGCAGCCGCAGCCACTAAAGGACTGGCAAGTATTGTTCGTGCTCCCGGTCCTTGACGTCCCTCAAAGTTGCGATTAGATGTGGACACTGCATATTTTCCCGGGGGAACTTTGTCATCATTCATAGCCAAACAGGCTGAACAACCCGGTTGACGAAGTTCAAAACCGGCTGCCTTCAATACTTTATCCAATCCTTCTTCACGTATTTGCTTTTCTACCTGCCAGCTACCCGGAACTAACCAAACAGTAACATCCGGTGACTTCTGACGTCCTTGAACTAAACGGGTGAATGAACGAAAATCTTCTATACGCCCATTGGTACAACTACCTAGGAACACATAATCTATTTTTTTACCCAGCATTTTCTCACCGGGATTAAAGCCCATGTAATTCATGGACTTTTCAAACGACTTTCTACTCTCTTCAGCAACGTCCTGAAGCAAAGGAATACTTCCTGTAATACCAACCCCCATACCCGGATTTGTTCCATAGGTAATGAATGGTTCAATATCTTCAGCCTTATAGTGAACTTCCTTATCAAAAACAGCATCTTCGTCGCTAAACAATTGTTTCCACTTAGCTACGGCCTTATCCCATTGATTTTCAGGTGGAGCAAACTCTCGTCCTCTTAAATAATCAATCGTAACATCATCCGGAGCAATCAATCCACCGCGTGCACCCATTTCTATTGACAAATTACACAATGTGAATCGCTCTTCCATATTCATTTGGCGAATGGTCGACCCGCTAAACTCTATAAAATGTCCGGTTGCCCCTCCGGTCGTCACCTGACTAATAATGTACAACGCCACATCCTTAGCAGTTACACCTTTTCCTCGTTCACCTTCTACTGAAATACGCATGGTTTTAGGTTTGCTCTGCAAAATACATTGGGTAGCTAAAACCATTTCTACTTCACTTGTTCCTATGCCAAAGGCAATACACCCCATAGCTCCATGGGTAGATGTGTGTGAGTCGCCACAAACGATGGTCATGCCCGGTTGAGTAATTCCTGTTTCAGTTCCTACAATATGTACTATCCCGTTTTTAGGATGTAACAGACCATAATGTCTGAGTCCAAACACACGGGCATTCTCATTCATCACCTCTACTTGCTTTCTTGACACAGGGTCTTCTATGCGTTTTTCCTGATTGATTGTCGGTATATTATGATCTGTGATACAGGTTATATTATCCGGACGAAAAGGTTGTAGCCCCCGTTGTTTTAATCCTTCAAAAGCCTGTGGGCTAGTCACTTCATGACAGAACAGGTGGTCTATATATAATTGAATCGTATTTCCGGGAAGTGTATCAACCACATGCTTTTCCCATATTTTATCGAATAATGTCTGTCCCATATTTCTGTATTTATTGATTAGACTATAAATTTATTAATTGCATCTATAAATGCTTCACACGAAGCAGCGATAATATCTGTATTGGCTGAAAATCCATAATAATTCATTCCTTCATACTCCACCTGCATATGCACTTTCCCTACATCATCACTACCTTTATTGATGGCTTGTATCAAAAACTCTTGAATAACCATCTGACGATGAATAATCGCTTTGACTGCATTAATGGCAGCATCGACCGGTCCATTACCTGAAGCGGCTGCTTCAAACTTTTCTCCGGCAATATTCAAACATACACTTGCTACTGATTGCAGACCCACTCCGGAGGTTACTTGTAAGTATTCCAATTTTATACGGTGCGAAGCTGTTCGGTCTTTACCTACTAATACGAGTATGTCGTCGTCTGTTATATCTTTTTTCTGATCGGCTAACTTTAAAAATTTCTCATAAACCCCATCTAATATTTCTTTTTCAAGTTCGACTCCTAATACTTGCAAACGATGTTTCAACGCTGCGCGCCCGCTACGGGCTGTCAATACAATTGAACTTTCATCAATACCAACATCCTTTGGGTCGATTATTTCATAACTTTCTCTGTTTTTCAACACCCCGTCTTGATGAATTCCTGATGAATGAGCAAAGGCATTACGCCCTACTATTGCTTTATTGGGCTGAACAGGCATATTCATCAAGCTTGAAACCAGACGACTGGTAGAATAAATTTTACGGCTATTAATATTGGTGCTAATTCCTATATGCTTATGGCTTTGAAGAATCATGGCTACTTCTTCCAGTGAAGTGTTCCCCGCTCGTTCACCTATACCATTCATTGTGACCTCAACTTGTCGCACTCCATTCAGCACTGCCTGAATCGTATTAGCAGTAGCAAGTCCAAGGTCATTGTGACAGTGGCAAGAAAGAATAATTTTATGAATGCCATCCACATGTTCAAACAAATATTTAATCTTATCTCCAAACTCGCTCGGAAGACAATAGCCCGTTGTGTCCGGAATATTTACAACCGTAGCACCTGCTTTAATCACAGCTTCAACAACCTGAGCCAAATAAGCATTATCTGTCCGTCCTGCATCTTCGCAATAGAACTCTACGTCTTCTACTTTTTTCTTCGCATACTTGACCGCTGCTATCGCTCTTTCTATGATTTCTTCGCGTGTCGAATTGAATTTATAGTTAATATGAAAATCAGATGTGCCAATTCCCGTATGGATACGTTTTCTTTTAGCATATACGAGTGCTTCAGCAGCTGCGTCAATATCACCTTCTACAGCTCGCGTTAGTGCACAAACGATGGGCCATGTTACAGCTTTTGAAATATCTAACACACTTTTAAAATCTCCCGGACTTGAAACCGGAAACCCTGCTTCAATTACATCAACTCCTAACTGCTCCAACGCTTTTGCCACTTGTATCTTTTCAACCGTATTTAACTGACAACCGGGAACTTGTTCACCATCACGCAAAGTTGTATCAAAAACAAACAATCTATCAGACATAAATTCAAACGATTAAATGAGTAATTACAATTAAAAAAAAAGCCTTCCCCACTTTGATGTGAGAAAGGCCTTATATCCTTAGTTATTTAATATAGCTATCTCACTTCACACTTATACTGAATAAGCAGAATACCTAGAAGAGAAATAGAAATACTGTTAATTAAACTATCAAACATTACGTTTCTTTTTTGTATGGCTGCAAATATAGAATTAATTCAGACAACAACAAAGAAAATCGTAATTAAATTTAATACTATACTTATATTTTAAAACAAAAGAGCGCATTATTGTTATGATTCATCTTTATCATTTAAGAATAACACCTCATAAAACGACCTCTTCAATCACTCCTAAAGAAGCATACCATAAGTATCCATGCACCTCTTTATAACCCATTTGGCGAATCAATCGCATATAACGCCTGATTTGTGATGGATAACGTTTATCCTGTACTTCACCAAACTTATAATCAATGATAGAGACAACCCCATCACGATTAATAATTCGATCCGGGCGATAGGTTCTTCCGGAATTAGTTAAAATAGTAGCTTCATTCATTACCTCCACTTGATCAGAAAACCACTCAGCAGCTCCATCACTGTTTATTAACTGATGTAATGTTTCAATCAATTGACTGACTTCTCCTTTTTCTATTTCGCCCATCATGTATCGCTGCGTTACAGCTTCGTGTATATCTATTTCTGTACGTATCTCACTTAATATTTCATGCATAAGAATGCCATGCTGCTTATTGGTATCATTAAAGAAAGTACTACTCTTTCTGAGTCGAAGATGCATACGTTTATCAGGCGATGTTTGCAAGATAGGCTGCAAAGGCAACTGAGCAATCGAATCTTCTTGTACCGATTGTGACTTGCACCACGAACCGGCTTCAAACAACCGGTTGTTTTCTTCCTCCTCACGTAGCTTAGAGCTTAAAGTAATACTGTTTTGAACAGTTGTCAGCAACAAGTCACTCACACGTCTTAAGCTATCTCCTTTACTTATAGGAGCAAACACTATCAGCTCTTCTTTCGCTCGAGTAAAGGCTACATAGAGGGTGTTAAGACTATCCATATAAGTCTGCATCTTTTCCTCGAAATAGTCTTCTGAAAAGAATGTATCAGTCAATCCTTTTCCATATAATATAGGCACAAGAGGCAAGGCGTCAAAAGGGGCTTGACTCGTCTGGCACCATAATATAGGACTGTTTAAATGAGAATGATCCAACTCCCAATTGGCAAAAGGAATAATCACCGCTTTGAATCCTAGTCCCTTTGATTTATGAATGGTCAAAATTCGGATAGCATTTTGAGAGTCAGGTGTAATTACGGTTGCCCGATGACCCGTTTCGTCCCACCAGCGAATAAAGTTGCCTAAATCTGCTGTATCATGAGGGGCAAACTCTATACACATATCTAAAAAAGATTGAATATATGCCTGTTCTTCCGGAGGGAAATAATTAAAAAATAGCATATATGCATGCTGAGCTGTCTCATACAATGAATGTCGAGTAACGGTTTTTATCTTTTCATCCAGCACTGTCTGATCTATTGGCTCACCATCAATATTCAACAGCTGCAAATTAATCCATACAATTTGACGTAGCGAGTCTTCTTTTGGACGGTCTAAATGACGGAACAAACTAATAAGAAAACGAACCGAAGAGGCGGAAGAAACAAATAAAGCTTCGTCTGAAACAATATCGAACGTATAAGGACTTTCAGGGTGCTTCATCTTATAAGCTAACAGCGCCTCAGCGACTTGCGCTCCTTCCTTATTACGCCTGACTAATACGGCTATATCTTTAGGCTCATAGCCATTTTTTTGCAACTGTTCAATCGTCTCAGGCAACTGATTTAAGATGAGTTCCGGCGCCTTTTCCTCTTCTGTGTCTGAGATAAAATGAAGCTGTACATGTCCTTCTTTTTCTTTCAGTTTAGGTGCTACCTGTTGTGCGCTTTCGCTGTATGCATGGATGATTGTTTGCGACAATTCTTCCTTCTTTTCGTCAACTAATGAGGATTCTGCCAGTTGCTCATTGAGTAATTGTTGCAATAATTGAGGAGCTGACTCGAAAAGCTCGTTATTGAATAAAACAATCTCCCGAAAACTTCGCCAGTTCACCATTAAGGTTTCTTTTTTTACCTGGCGAACATCAAAATCACGATCTACTTGTTCACTTAACAGTGTCCAGTCTGAATTACGAAAGCGATAGATACTCTGCTTCACGTCACCAACAAGTAAGTTCGGGTTTTTATAGGCTAAACTATCTTTCAAAAGCGGAAGAAAATTCTCCCATTGCATACGGCTTGTGTCTTGAAACTCGTCAATCATATAGTAACCGATGCGGGTACCTATCTTTTCATATATAAAAGGCACATCACTCCCATCAATGACCCGGTTTAGCAATTCGGTTGTGTCTGCTATCAACATTTTATTCTTTTCATCTCGCCACGCAGCAACATGAATAGACAAATCAGACAGGATACCCAATGTATAGTAGTATCGGACAATTTCACGGGCAGTATTATAATAGGTCATTGACGAAAAGAAGTGCATTACCGACTCAACTACGCCATATAATCCACCGCTATACGCCCGAGTGATAGCTGCCACTAGATCAGCAGGCGTCTTTGCCGTGTACCAGCTTTCTACTTCATTCAAAAAGTTTTGGAAAGATTTTCCCGGAGGGACACACGCACCCGAAGCAAGCTGATCAAAGAAACGCATGCCGGATTTGCTGCCTCCTTTAAAATCGATTGGCTCAAGACCATACTCGGCTATCAAACGTAAGCCTTCTTCCCCTAGTTTGCGAGATTCGTCTTCTGTTTGCTTTATGATTCGGTTTAATGTTTGAATATAAGATGACAAGACTTTCTTATCTGCTAATCGCTTGCTTAATTCTTCACCAAAAACTTTATATTTTTCCTTGAAAATCTCTTTACCCAGCTTTAAAATATCATTCCGAATATTCCAACCTCCTCCGTCTTCTATCTTGTCTTCGGCAAAACGGATCATCCAATCAATCAACTCGTTATTACCCGGCTGATCTAATGACAAAAGGAGCCTGTCGGTGGCTTCTGAGAGAACTGATTCAGTATCCATCTCTATACCATACCCTCCTTGCAGACCTATTTCCCGTGTAAACGAACGAATTGTTTGTTGAAAAAATCGATCAATCGTGCTAATATTGAATGCTCCGAAATCATGCAGTATACGAATAAGAATTTCTTTACCTAACTTCCTTATGACGTCTTCAGACTTGCCGGTTTCTTGTTTTAAAGTACCCATATAATCAGACGGAGCGCCCGAACCTAAATGATAGAGTTCTTCCATAATGCGGCTTTTCATCTCGTCAGTAGCTTTATTCGTAAAAGTTACGGCCAAAACATGCCGATAGTTTTCAGGTGTTTTAAATAACAACTGAAGATATTCTCCGGTTAGTTTATGCGTTTTACCGGAACCGGCAGAAGCTTTATAAATTGTCAGCATATTTGTATATTTAGCATAGAGCAAAGCCCTAAGTTAATAAAGCAATTGCTTAGAAAACAAAGATACCACTAAGAGTCCATTATCAAAGAGCCATCCTTCGGATATTATTATACTGGTGACATTTTTTACTTCAAAAAACATAGTAGCCATAACGAAAAAAACGAATTCATTTCAACTGAAAAAGGCTGCCATTATGGCAGAAAAAAAAGACTATAGTCTTTTGATCAAAACACAGTAGTCTTTTTACAAAAACACTATAGCCTTTTTAAAAATTCAATACAGTCTTTTTTCCAACTCTATATAATCTTTTCAACAACTTGATTACAAGCAAGATAAACCAAATCGCCCAACCTGACAGGATGTCAGTTGTAGATTATTTCTATCACTAAAGAATCAGCTGTTTTTTCTATATTTCAACTCCATATACTTTGCCCACATACTTAGCAGAAAATCAAAAAAAGGCTGTCCTTATACAGAACAGCCTCTTCTAACATTTAAATATAGAATAAGTTATTTTCTCACTTGACAAGACGAACGTAAAGGAGTTAACTGTTTAAAAAAGTCGTTCCCTTTATTGTCAACCAGAATAAATGCCGGGAAGTTTTCTACTTCAATCTTCCAAATAGCTTCCATTCCCAATTCAGGATATTCCAATACCTCTACCTTCTTGATACTCTCAAGAGCCAATACCGCAGCAGGTCCTCCGATACTTCCCAGATAGAAGCCACCATGTTTCTTGCAGGCATCCGTCACTTGTTGACTGCGATTTCCTTTCGCTATCATGATTAAACTTCCGCCGTTTTCTTGGAAAAGATCTACATAAGAGTCCATACGTCCTGCCGTGGTAGGACCAAACGAACCGGATGCATATCCTTTCGGAGTCTTGGCTGGTCCTGCATAATAGATGGGATGATCTTTTATATATTGAGGAAGACCTTCACCTTTATCTATACGCTCTTTAAGTTTAGCATGCGCAATATCTCTTCCGACAATGATAGTACCGTTTAGAGACAAACGTGTAGAAACCGGATACTTGTCAAGCTCTTTAAGAATTTCAGCCATTGGCTTATTCAAATCGATTTTCACCGCATCCCCTTCACCCGCATTTCTTAATTCTTGAGGAATAAGACGCCCGGGGTTTGTTTCCATTTGCTCGATCCAAATACCCTCTTTATTTATTTTTGCTTTAATATTTCTATCTGCCGAACAGGAAACACCTAGTCCAATAGGACAAGAAGCACCGTGACGGGGTAAACGTATGATGCGTACATCATGCGCCAGATATTTCCCTCCAAATTGTGCACCTAGTCCAATATTTTGAGCTTCAGCCAACACTTCCTTTTCGAGCTCGATGTCACGAAAAGCTTGACCACCCTCATTTCCTTCAGTCGGTAAGCTATCATAATATTTAGCCGAAGCCAGTTTGACTGTTTTCAAGTTAACCTCAGCCGATGTTCCACCAATGGCAAAAGCAATATGATAAGGAGGACAAGCGGCCGTACCTAATGACTTGATTTTCTCAACTAAAAACGGCACAAGTGTTTTAGGGTTTAATACGGCTTTTGTTTCCTGATATAAATAGGTTTTATTCGCTGAACCTCCCCCTTTAGCAATACACAAAAAGTTATACTCAGCTCCTTGAGTTGCAAATAAATCAATTTGAGCAGGCAGGTTTGTTCCGGTATTCTTTTCATTATACATATCTAACGGAACATTTTGTGAATATCGGAGATTATCTTCTGTATAGGTTTCATATACTCCTTTCGAAAGAGCTTCTTCATCTGAACCTTCTGTCCATACCTGTTGCCCCTTTTTTCCTACAATAATGGCAGTTCCAGTATCTTGGCAAAAGGGCAACTTACCCTTTGCAGAAACCTCCGCATTTCTTAAAAAAGACAAGGCTACATATTTATCGTTTTCACTAGCTTCAGGATCAGATAGGATTTTTGCTACTTGTTCTTGGTGTTCCGGACGCAAAAAGAAAGAAGCATCATGAAAAGCTGCTTTAGCTAGCTTTGTTAAACCTTCCGGTTCAACCTTAAGAATCTCTTTTCCATCAAATTCAACAGTAGATACGTGTTCTTTTGTCAATAAATAATAAGTTGTTGTATCTTTACCCATTGGAAATGGTTCTTGATACTTAAAAGGAGGTATTGCCATTGCTGTTTTTAATTAATTGGTTTGATATTTCTACAAACAAATGTACGGATTTATTTGTTTCATTGATAGGGAAGGGCGAATATGTTCGAGAACATTGTTAATATCTATTAAATCATCGCTTTTTAGCCCTTTGTTTGAAATCAGCGGAAAAAAAATTTTAACTTTGTATATCTTATAGTATATTCAAGCTTCAAAATGCATTAATATATAATATAGTAGAAAATTAATTGACGTAATAATAAATTATTTAAAACTGAAAATTACTATGAACAAAAAGATTCTTATGCCACTTATCGTGTTGGCAACAATCGTGATGTTTTCTTCTTGTTCCGGCAAATTAAAACCACTTGCTGATCAGTATATAAAAACTGATCCCCAACCGCTAGAAGCGATTGGAGGTAAAGTGCCGGTAACCATCAACGCCACATTCCCGGCTAAATGGTTCAACAAAAATGCAACAGTAACTATCACACCGGTTCTTCGTTATGAAGGTGGTGAAGCATGGGGTACTCCTTATACCTATCAAGGTGAAAAGGTGAAAAGCAATAACCAAATGATTTCTTACAAAAATGGTGGTAACGTTTCAATGAGCTCAGAGTTTGAATACAAGCCTGAAATGAAAAAATCAGAACTGTTTTTAGCTTTTGATGCAAAAATCAAAAAGAAAACGGTTAAACTACCTGAATTGAAAATTGCTGATGGCGTAGTTGCAACATCTGAATTGGCTGATGCGCTTACTTCTACTCCAGCCATTGGTGATGACAAGTTCCAACGCATCATTAAAGAAGCTCATGACGCAAACATCATGTTCCTTATTCAACGTGCTGAACTTCGTTCACAAGAATTGAACAAAGGCGAGATTTCAGACTGGAAAGATTTGGTTAAAAGTGCAGAAGAAGCTCCTAACCAAAACTTAGCGCTGGAAATTTCAGCTTATGCTTCTCCTGACGGTGGTGTAAAACTGAACACCGGACTAGCAGAAAAACGTGAAGAGAACACAAGAAAATACTTGGAAAAAGAAATGGAGAAAGCAGAAGTTGGTGCTCCTATTGACGCTCGTTATACAGCTCAAGACTGGGAAGGCTTCCAAGCATTAGTTTCTAAATCAAACATCCAAGACAAAGACTTAGTTCTTCGTGTACTAGCTAGATATTCAGATGCTGAAGAAAGAGAAAAAGAAATCAAAAATCTATCTTCTGTATTTAGCGAACTAGCTGAAGAAATTCTTCCTCAACTTCGTCGCTCTCGCTTAACTGCAAACATTGAAATCATCGGTAAATCTGATGACGAAATCACTGCACTGGCTAAAAGCAATCCTAGCGAACTAAATATTGAAGAAATTCTTTATGCTGCTACATTGACAAAAGACAATGCTGAAAAAGAAAGAATCTATAAAAAATCAACTGAACTTTATCCTAACGATTTCCGCACATGGAACAACTACGGTGTTCAACGTTTCAAAGCTGGTGATGTAGCTTCAGCTGAAAGCAACTTCAATAAAGCTAACCAGTTGAAAAACAATCCGGAATCAAACATGAACTTAGGTTTAATCGCTCTTACAAAAGGTGATAAAGCTAAAGCTCAACAAATGTTTGGTAACGCAGCTAACGCTAGAGAACTAAGCGAATCATTAGGTCTTCTTTATCTAAAACAAGGAGAGTATGCAAAAGCGGTTAACTCTTTAGGAGCTTCTAAAACAAACAACGCAGCTCTTGCTCAACTTCTAGTTAAAGACTATAACAAAGCATCACAAACATTGAATGCTGTTGAAAACCCAGATGCTACTACAGCTTATTTGAAAGCTATTGTTGCAGCTCGCACAAACGACTCAAGCGGTGTTGTTAGCAACCTAAAAACTGCTATCTCTAAAAACCCAGCTTTAGCCAAAGAGGCAGCAAACGATATCGAATTTGCTAAATTTGTTGCAAACTCGGAATTCGCAAATCTTGTGAAATAAAAGTCAGTCTGACACACTTATAAAAAGCCATTCATACTTCATGAATGGCTTTTTTAATCCCTAAAACTTTGGTGCTATCTTTATTCGCTTTATCTTTGCACCCGCTAATACAAATTAGCTTAATAAATTATTCAAATATGGCAACAAAAATTAGATTGCAAAGACACGGTCGTAAAAACTACGCTTTTTACCACATCGTGATCGCAGACAGCAGGGCTCCACGTGATGGAAAATTTATTGAAAGGATAGGTTCTTATAATCCGAACACTAATCCTGCTACAATAGATTTGAATTTCGACAGAGCTTTGTATTGGTTACAAGTGGGCGCACAACCAACAGACACAGCCCGCAACATCCTTTCTCGCGAAGGAGTATTATTGAAAAAACACTTGCTGAATGGCGTAAAGAAAGGTGCTTTCGACGAAACAGCAGCAGATGTTAAGTTCAAAGAGTGGTTACAAAACAAACAAGCTACTTTACAAGCAGTAAAAGACAAAGAAGTTGCCGCAGAAAAAGCAACAGAAAAAGCTCTTATTGATGCTGAAAAAGAAGCTAACAAAGCCAAAGCAGAAGCTTTAGCAGCAAAAAAAGCTGAAATAGCAGAAGCTGAAGCTGCGAAGAAAGCAGAAGAGGCAGCTGAAGAAGTTGCTCAAACCGCTACTACTGAAGAAGAAGCTGCTCCTGAAGCAGAAGCTCCTGCAGCAGAGTAACATACACTTATCACTCAAATAAAAACGGGATATGCTGAATGCATATCCCGTTTTTATTTATCCTACACCCTACAACTATTCACCGGAGACGGTGATGGTTTCACCGGCAGAGTGTGAGGTGAATTCCGGAGCATACATGCTTTGGATACTGGTAATGCCATTAGAGTATATGCCTGTGCGATTTACCACAACCGAATATTCTAAGACATACGTTCCTTTCGGCAATACATCAATAAAGAAGTTGGTTGAAGCATCTTTCGAGCTGCGATAATATAACAGCTGGTCGCGCCACTCAATACCTGAAATGGTCTGCAAAGGTTCAAAACAAGAAGCTCGCATATCTTTGATATGAACAAAATCCATATCCCGATCTGTACGTACCGTGATTCGTACCGTAACCCTATCACCTACCTTCAGTGGATTCTGAGTCGTAATTTCTCTTAAACCTTTGCCCGTAGAAGTGTTTTCTTCTTTAAACAACTGCTTTTGCACACTCAAACTAGCATCTTGAGCTGTTATCTTATCCAAGTCCTCAAAGTATTGCCAGTATAGTCCGCCAAACGAAGGAGCGGATTCTTTGGTCGTAACCTTAACTTCTCCCATCTGCGGAGTGATAGCAGTTCCTGTCCAAGCCTTTTTAAAGTAATTAGTCCCTAGTTCTTTGTTTTCAGCTTCAATTTCTACACCTCCTACTTGAATTAAGGCAGGGTCAGCCGATTCATCCAACCAGTCTGAAGTCAACAAAGCATTTATCGCATCCATCGTTGCATGCGTAGATTCCCAGCTTTGCGTGCGTTTTTGGTTCAACAGCCACAAGCGCATCAGGTTCATTTCTTCTTTCGAGGCACCTTGACTCTCTAAGGCTTCCATCAAAAAGACATGCGTGCTGATAGCCGATAAAGACATAAATACCTGTGTCCGGTTATTCGGCCAATACATACCCATCTCCTTATCTTTTACGGCATATTCACTGATGGAGCGTGCTACTTTTTTAGCCAGTTCTTTATCACCATCTTGATTTAATAAAACAACTAACAGTGACTTTCCATATAGAGAAAGCTTCGTCCAGTTCTTACTAGCCACAGCGGTATAAAAACGTTCTGCTTCACGTGTTTTTTCATTTATCGGGATGTCACGATAATGTGAACGTACATAGGCATATTCTAACTGAGCAATGGAAATGGTTGTTAGGTTTTGCCATTGGGCATCATTTTTCTTCAGTCGTTCGAAATCATCCACGATACATTTATCGGCAAAACGAAGTGCTTCCATTTGCATCTTAATAATTTCATCCGGATATTCCATCTGTCCAACCTCGCGCAACTTAGCATAACCATACAGGATATACTGCGTAATACTACGACTCGAATACATGCCTTTATACCATGCCCAGCCACCATCCGCATTCATCAACTCCCTCAAACGCGTAGTGGCAGCAGTGGTTAACTGTTTCGTATTATTCAAATCGAATAGTAGCGATAGACGCCTCATTTGCTCTGTCTCATCTTTAGCTTCAAGCACCCAGGGAGTTTCTTCCAATAAAACGGCTTTCAGTTCTTCATTCTTCTGAAGTTTAGAAACTAAGGTTTCTTTATCTCCCCCCTGTTTCGTCCAAGCCTGTATCATAGAAGATACTTTCGGATACTGCTTAACAATGGATGCACCCAGACTATTCACATAATAAGAAGCAAACCAGCTTACAGCATTTTCGTTTGTAGGAAGACTCATCGTCGGTAAAGCCTGAACGGCGTACCATGCCGGGTTAGCTGCATACTCCAAGGTCAGTCGGTAGTTCTCTTTTGTTGAAGAACGATCTTTCATTAACTTATCTAGCTTAAACGTATGTGTACCCGCTTTCGTTATGGTCATAGGCATTGCTTCAGTAACCAGCATCCGATTGGAAAGAACAGCTAAGGCATGTTGTTCCCCATCACTAAAGGTTTCCGTTTCAGCAACAATGCGACAGCCTAGCAAGTCCATACCCTTCGGAACTTCAAACGTCCACGCTACTGCATCAGAAGCACCCTTCTCAAGAGTGAAAAACTGACGCTGCTTTTCAACAGGAATTGATAGCTCTTTTTCTGTTATCGGGTCAAAGAATACGATATGTACATTGCCTGACTGAGTAACGTCAGAAAGGTTAGATACCTTGGTCGAGATACTCGTCTTATCGCCTTCACGGAAGAAACGTGGAAGATTAGGAGTAACCATCAATTCTTTTTTAGAAACAACAAACTGTTCCAACAGTCCGGAGCGGGCTTGTTTGTCGTGTGCCAAGGCACGGAACCTCCAAGTCGTATTTGACTCAGGCACTGTAAACTGGAACCGGGTTTCGCCCTGCTCATTCGTACGTAGTTGTGGGTAGAAGAAGGCGGTTTCCTGGAAATTCTTCCGAACTTCAGGTTCAATCCCTTGCTTACGGGTTGTGACAAGTATCACACCATTCGCACCACGAGCACCATAAATAGCCGTTGCAGAAGCATCTTTCAATATTGAAAAACTCATTATATCAGCCGGGTCCAAGCCATAAACACTATTCATATCCGACTCCTCGCCATCAATAAAAACAAGTGCATCACTTACTGAATTAAAGGAACTAATACCCCGAACCCAAAATTCAGAGACATCTTGTCCCGGTTCTCCACTGCGTTGAATGTCTATGACTCCTGCAACACGACCTCCTAATGCATTTGCAGATGCAGGCACACTAAGTTCATCTACATTTACTGAAGTTATGGATCCGACTACACTTACTTTACGTTGAGTGCCAAAGGCAGCAACAACCACCTCTTCCTCATCAGATACTAGATATGTTTCATAAGGTGCACGTATGTAATCAAACCAATTCAGTATGTCAAAACGATTGATTACATTCTGTGATAATCCAGAGGACTCTTTTGCCCCCCAACGATACCTGGCTCCCATTCCTCCTATTCTAAAGAAAGATCCTTGATTATAATATAACTGAGAAACTCGCTCTTTGTAAGGAGTAGGTCGCACCAGTGTCCAAGGTGTAAAACTTTTCAGTTTGTCTAAAGAAGTATCATACATCGAAGCTAGCAGCTCACTTTCAACCGGAGCATTGCTAGAGTCTTTCACACTGATGGTCCAGGTTTCTTTATCACCGGGACGTAATTTATCTCTAAATACATCCAGTTTTACCTGTAAGTGAATATCCGGTTCTTCTGCTTCTTTTAGAATGGAAACTTGCTCAACTTGCATTTTTTCATCTTTTACAAAAGTAAACGATGCATATATCTCGTCTCCATATTCCTCTTTATAAGGAATCGTAAACAACCTGTTTTTTTTGCTCAGCTTGACCACTTTTCGTTCAAGAACTTGCTCGTTGCGGTGCAATTGGTAATACACATAGATATCTTTGTCAGACACGCCATAAATAATTTCAGCCGGCTTATCATGACTAAATGTTGCTTTTTTTGCAACCAGCCATTGATTGGTTTGAATAGGTGGTCGCTTATCTTTGTATGCAAAAAGCAAGAAGTCTTTCTTTTCAATCAGTTCGTTCCCTTTACTGTCTTTGGCTTTAACCTCTAACCGGTATTTACCGGAAGGACGCTTCTTGAGCTTTTTTTGCAAATCAGCTTGAGCTCCCGATTGAAATTCACCTTCTAATACTTTACTTTTAATTGAATCTTGCTTATCTAAGGTGTATAACACATACGTCCCCGAAGTTTCAATTTCTTCTCCTTCTAAGTTTTTAGCCTCAAACTTAATTGCCTCGTTGCTTGACTTCTCAAGCTTATCAGGCATTTCAATATGAATAACCATAGAGAGGTTGCTCACATGAACGGTATATGAGCTTTCTTGTGTTTCGCCGTTCAAATCAGTTACTGAAGCGGTAACTTTAAAAGTATAGATGTTTTTATCTCTGAACCATCCTTGTTTTTCATCGCCGGGTAATGGTGTGAAAACAATCTCAAATGAGCCATCCTCTTTGGTTTTTACCGTCCCTTCATCAAACAAGAACGAATCACCACCCTGCCAGCGCCAAAAGCTGAATTGCTCCCGGCGAATCGTATAAGCAACCTCAGCATCTTGCATCAAGATACCGGAAAAGTTTTTCGCATATCCTTTCAGCCGCACCTCTTCGTTAAAGGCATATGTCTCGGTGATTTTATCAAACGTCACATCAAACGTTGGGCGTTTATATTCCTCTACTGAAAATTCCACCGTTCTTTTTCCATCTACGTTGATACGATAGGAGCCCGGAAGACCACCGGTAGGTAATACAAACTCACCGGCTACAGAACCAAACTCATTCGTCCGCAGCTTCTTCTCAGCCACCACATCTCCATTCGTATTGTACAATTTCACTTCACAGCGTTTGTTGGGCACGGGATTTGATTGATAATCCAACACGATGGATTTATAATATACGGTCTGTCCGGGACGATAAATACTTCTATCCGTAAAGATGGAATACACATCCTCTTTCGTATCTACTCTTCCCGAGCTATTATTCCAACGGTAGTTTTCCAGATAGATATTTTCTTTCCTCATATACTTATCTGCTCCGGAGGCTACTGCATATTTAAACATATGTTGATTACCCTCTACTAGCTTCGCTTCTGTAATAAAAAGAGTGGCTACTCCCAAGTCATTTGTCTGAACCGTTTCTATAACCGATTTTTCAGTATATGCTGTTACATCTGCTCCATTAATGGGCTTCCCCGTCTGTCTGTCAACCACAAATATTTCATATTCACCTTTCGCCTTATTACGTGTAAAGGATATTAACGAGGAAACAACAAATTCAAAACGACTATTGCCTTGCAGTTGATATCCTTCCTGCTCCTCATTTTTTAATGTAAAATAATAAGAGCCATACGGCAAAACGCCTAAATTAAGTTTTACCGTATCTTCCAGGAAAGTGGTTTCTGAGATAAGTTCCATAGAATAAGCTTTCATAAAAGCCGTATCATTACCTTCCACACGAACTAAGTTAAACTCAAAGTTGTTTCTGATTTTTTGCGTATTCTTATAAACAATCGCTAATTCCGTTTCTTTTTTAGGGTATATGGTATATTTCCCAGAAACAGACAAGGAAGGTTCTTCCATTCTATTTAAATCTTTGGTCAACACCCGAGCACCATAAGAGTTGGGGTATTTATTCAACCCTTTTTGTATCCAGTCATATTTCTGCTTTTTAACGACCTGTTGAGGCTGTTCTTTATCTCTTTCTCTCCAATCAAAGTATCCAATATATCCAATAAGTTTACTTATAATCTCGGTATATACCTCATTTGATTCATATTTTTCAGTCAATTTAAGAAAGGCATCCAGTAACAGAGAATTAGTCAACCCATCACTAATCTCTTTAAGATAAACAAATCGGTCTATATCCATCAACCCAACCGTATAGATTAGGTTCCTATTCATTAAATCTTTTTGGTAGTTCTGATAATATTGAAGTAACATGCCTATCGTTCCTTCCACATTTCCCAACTGCAAGCGCACATATTCATCTGCCGAAACAGCTAGTTCTTCAGCTTTATAATTTATCTTATTAAGACTTATATTCGGTTGTTTCTTTAATACATCAATCGCTCTTTTCATTAAAAAGTCATACATCGTCGGATATTTATCCTTATCCTGACCTAAAAGGATAATATCATCAAACTCCTTGGTTGTATGTTTTTTTAGTACTTCTATCTCTTGGATGGACTGCTCTAGGTGTTCAGTTATTTTGGTAATAAATAGATTAGTCGACCATTCCTCTACATCTTCCGGAACAACATCTAATAAGGCTGACCGTTGACTTATTTTCCAATGATGCCTCTTGTAATAAGCGGCATAATCTTCGGCTATGATTGAATGCAACAATGCTTTCAGAGCAGCATTTTGCTCAGTCACACACATTTCTTCCAGCTTAAAAGCTAAATCGGTATCCCCTTCTCTGAAAATATCCTTTTTAAATTTAGCTCTATTAATATAGATTTTGATTACTTGAGTGGAATTTTCCTCTGCAACTGCTCGCTCCAACATTTCGTCCAGAGCATTAATAGCAGACTGAGGATTAGCTAATTCCTTGTACTGTTCAATCTGCTCCCAGTCTTTTTCATATTTGTTATTACTTGTCTGTGCTATCATTCCTAGACCTAATGAAAGAAATAAAGTAATGAATAGATACTTTCTCATACTTCAATCGTTTTATTATTTATGAAACGAGATTACCGTGTTTCCCAATTCGCTCAACCAAACATAGTGAAAAATTAATTCATACGGTGAAAATTAGAGCGATTTATTTCCTCAAACACGTCATTTTGTTGCTACTACCCCTACAACCATTGAACTTTAAGACCGAAGGAAAGAGAAACATAGTCTACAAATTTAAGGTGCCTGTTTCCTAATTTATTAAGCAAGTAGATATCATTGACAGCCAATTCGTAGTATAACGTGAAACGTTTGGCGAAAAAACGTTTTTCTTCCGGCACTTTAAATGTAATTCGCTGACCGACATACGCATTAAATCGAATTTTCGTGGATACTGAATAGTAGCCACTAGGATATTTACTGGGCTGATCCGTCCAAAATTCTTCATCAAAAATAGAGTTCATATACAGTCCACACGACAAAGGCTCTACATAAAGAGGAGGTGCTAAATTTATCTTCCAGGGAATAAAGTTTTGCTTTATAGTTGTTGTGACTTTAAAATTACTGGAAGAATATTTAGGCAAAAATCCAATATAAAAATCTGTCTCCCATTGTTTATTCCGACCATAATCCCAACCTGTACCTATAGAGACGAGCCCCATCATACCGGCATATTGAATTTTCCCATATTTAGGAATCAAGTTACTCCAAACGGTTTGATATTTTTCCATGCGTTTGGCGTAGCGACTGTCCGTTTGAGCAAATACTTGCAACGAACTCAAGCACAAAACAACAGACACTATATATTTAAAAGTAGACTTGTTCATGCAGATAGTTATCCGGTGTTATTGTAAAATCTATATAATTACGCTTGGCTATATTGGCACAACCATAATATATCAGGCCATCCCCAAAAATATCTTTTTCTGTGTACTTGTGATGATGACCATGCAGGAAAAACTGCACATTTGAAAACTCATTGCAATAGCGTTGAAACACTCGAGCCACATTATTATCAAATTGATCGCTATATGGAGGTGCGTGCATCACCACGACCGTTTTCTCATTCGATCCTTCTTGTCGGGAAATCATTTCTTCAATAAAGGTAAAATCCGGCACAGGATTCGAATAATCATGTTCTAGTGCACACGTATTCAAACAAATGAATCGAACATTCGCAGCCACGAAACTAAAGTTTTCCAACCCGAACACTTGCCGATAAATCTGTTCACCATTTCCTAAACAATCATGATTACCTATCAAAGCGACATACGGAATATCCAGTTCATTCAAGATATCTCGCGACCATAAAAACTCTTTCGTAGCCCCGAAGTCAGCAATATCTCCTCCATGAATCACAAAATCAAATTCTTTATGCTCATTAATATGTTTCACAAAGTCTTTCAAATCATCATACGACCGATGCGTGTCGCTCATAAAAGCAAACCGAATGGTGTCTTTCCTGTTCGTTGCATTCTCAATTCGAATCAGATTTGTAATATTTATATTCCGTGGACCGGTTATTTTGCCATCATACGGGTGATACTTAATCATATCACAGGCACTTAACCCACCCAATATCAGGGTGTAAAGAAAATTTCGCCTATTCATAAACACGTGACCTTCTTATTCTATAAACGAATCTTTGTATCCCAAGAAGTAAAGCACCCCATCTAGCCCAATCGTAGAAATCGACTGTTTAGCTGCTTCTTTCACTTTGGGCTTGGCATGAAAAGCTATACCTAGACCGGCAATAGAAAGCATCGGTAAGTCATTAGCTCCATCCCCTACGGCCACGGTTTGCCGAATGTCAATATTCTCAACCTGAGCCAGCAAACGCAAGAGCTCGGCTTTTCGTTGCCCATCTACGATATCTCCCAAATAGCGGCCGGTCAACTTACCATCTTCCACTTCCAACTCATTTGCATAGACATAGTCAATACCGAATTTTTGTTTCAGGTAGTTCCCAAAATAAGTGAAGCCTCCGGATAGTATCGCTATCTTAAAACCTACTTTTTTCAAAACAGACATCAACCTGTCAGCCCCTTCAGTGATAGGTAAAGACTCAGCCACCTCTTTCATGACCGATTCGTCCAACCCTTTAAGTAAAGCACAGCGTTCTTTAAAACTTTCTTTGAAATCAATTTCTCCCCGCATCGCACTTTCGGTAATTGCTCTTACTTTTTCGCCCACTCCGGCACGTTCTGCCAGTTCGTCAATTACTTCTGTAGATATTAGCGTCGAATCCATATCAAAGCAAATCAATCGACGCATACGTCGGTACATACCGTCTTCCTGAAAAGAAATGTCCATACCCAGCTCCGATGATAAACGTACAAACGCCGCACTCATCTCTTCTTTGCTTTTTGGCGTTCCACGTACAGAGAATTCGACACTGGCTCTAGGACTACGTTCACGTTTGTCTAACGCAACACGCCCGGACAGTCGTTTGATATTATCTATATTCATAGACTGATCAGCCACCACACGCGATACGCCGGCTATTTGCTTAGCAGTCAGTTCACGTCCCACAATAGATATGATATAGCGGTTTTTTCCTTGCATGTTTACCCAATCAGAGTAGTTTTCTTCAGAAATGGGTGTAAAACGAATATTTACTCCAAGCTCATAGCTCTTAAACAACAGTTCCTTTAGGATATCGCCGGATTTAGACGACTCGCATTGAAAAAGAATACCTAACGATAAGTTATTATGTATATCTGCTTGACCAATATCCAGAATCAGTGCATCACTTTCAGATAAAATTTCGGACAATGAGGCAGTCACACCGGGTCTATCTATCCCATTTATAATAAGTAAGATTATTTCTTTAGCGTTCTCCATTATATCTATTTTTCACAAATGTACATCATATTCAATTAAAAGCATAGACTACATGTGTTCAACAGAAAAAACACCTATGAGAAATAAACAACTTAGATAGAGAGTGTTAAGTCAATCACCCTATCCAACTAACCTTTCAACGCTTGTTAAAAGCTCTTCTCACGCTCGTCGAAAGAGCTTCCGACGAGGCTCAAAAGCTCTTTCAACCTTCGTTAAAACATTAGTTGGGTCTATTAAAAACATTCGTTCACCCTATTCTTTATAAATAACAGATAGAGCGTTTTCAAAAAAAGCCCGGTATGATTTTAAAATCATCTTATAACAAAAGCTCCCTCCCCTGTTACATTTCTAACTCTGAAACTAACTTACCGTCAAACAGATTGATTACGCGTCCGGCATATCCGGCATCATGCAGACTGTGAGTTACCATGATAATAGTGGTGCCGTCTTTGTTCAACTCGGTCAACAAGCTCATCACTTCTTTCCCATTTCTCGAGTCTAGATTCCCGGTAGGTTCGTCAGCCAATATCAATGTAGGGTTCGCTACCACAGCACGCGCAATGGCTACACGTTGTTGTTGACCTCCGGAAAGTTGCTGTGGAAAATGCTTGACCCGATGCGCTATTTGCATTCGTTCCATGGCTGCCTCCACTTTCTTTTTTCGTTCAGACGAAGAAACACCCATATATAACAGGGGTAGTTCGATATTCTCAAACACATTGAGCTCTTCAATCAAGTTAAAGCTTTGAAATACAAAGCCAATCACTCCTTTCCGCAGATTGGTTCGTTTCGCTTCTGAAAAGCCACTTACATCTACGCCATTCAAGTAGTAATGTCCTCCGGTCGGGTTATCCAATAGCCCTAAAATATTCAGCAACGTAGATTTCCCACAACCGGATGGTCCCATAACAGCCGTAAACTCTCCTTCTTTAATCTCAAGTGTGATGTTGTTTAATGCCCATGTTTCAACCTCTTCTGTACGAAACACTTTTTGCAAACTTTCTGTCTTAATCATGATGTTATTAATTTATTATGTTATTATTCTGCTTTCAATACTTCTGCCGGATTTTGGCTGGCAGCCCGCCACACCTGAAAGAAAATGGTAAGGACAACGACCACAAGCACCCCTGCAAAAACAACGGGATAGAGCCACCAGCTAATCTCTACCTGTTTGATATATCCTTCAATCCATCTTTGCATCCAATAATGAGCAATAGGAAATGCAATAAAAGCGGCAATAATGGTCAGGATAAACGGTTCTTTAAGCAAGCTGTAAAAAATAGTGCCGACACCTGCTCCATTAACCTTACGTATAGCCATTTCCTTCTTCCGGCGAGTACATGTCAGTAAAATCATCGAATAAACGCCAAACAAGGATACAATGATACAAACGGCAGAAGCTATTTTGATAATCAGAAGCAGCAGATTTTCATTCTGAAAATAGTACCCTCTCAGCTCTTCTAAGTTAGTAAAATTGACTTCCACGTCCGGATATACTTCTTGAATCGTTTTGCGAATATTCTCTTCCGCATCCTGGCGCATCCCTTCAGCATATCTGATAAGAATACTTGACCATCTCTGGACTCTAGTTTTTATTTTAATGATTAACACCTCTACTTCTCTTTTAGGATTATAAACGATGTCTTCAAATACTCCTGCTACTACTTGATTGTCTGCTCTTTTCCCTACCGCTTCTTCCGGTGTCCACCCAAATGCTTTGGCAGCTGTACGATTAATATACATTGTATTACTGCCTATCTCTTTTTGTGGATTAGGTTTTTCTCCTGCTAGAAACACCATGTTGTAAAAGTCAAAATAAGTGGATGGAACACGTATTTCTGCAACCGTAACAGACTCGGACTCTTCTTTTCCTTCAATCTGTTTTATACTATAAGTAGCATGCATATAGCTCACATCATATCCTGTTAGAATCATTGCTGAAATTTCCGGCAAAGCCTCTATTTTATCCACCAGGGGAACGGGGTCATTATTCCATGAATCATAA
>CAZSWS010000006.1:0-62935 GCA_964610765.1 uncultured Parabacteroides sp. | reverse complement strand
AAAGCATAGCTTCAGCGAGAGTGGTTTTCCCAGAGCCAGAACTTCCCAAGATAGAAATGTTCTTAATTTCATTTGTTTGATAAACTTTCATGATTTTACATGTATTAATTAATGATTAGACAATAATTTTTTGTGTGTTTTCTCTTTTTGAAAAAGAATTTTGCAAAATATACATTGTTAGCGAGATAATCGGTCTTTAGTACGCTGTTATAAAACATGTATTTAAGTTTTTTAAATGATTGCCATGTGAAAAATCTAAATAAACAGTGATTGCGGTTCCTTTCTAAAGGTGTATTTGTAATAGTCGTATTTTTATGAAAAGGTGAAAGCTTGATGTTTTTATGCGTGAAAAAATGGTTTATGTATGAGAGCTTATTTAGTACAAATATGTGATGATATAGAGTTTTTGTAATAAAATTAGGGGTTTAGGCTTAAAAAAATGCTTTTTAAGCAATAATATTATCTGAAAGAAGATTTATTACTGAAAAATTTCTTTAATTGTTTATTTGGAATAAAAAAATGTATTAGATTTGCATTCGCATAAAATAAAAATGATTATCAAATCAATAATCATATATAAATTATCACATCAACTCTTTTTAAAAGTAACAAAATGGCAAATTTAGATTTAACTAAGTACGGTATTACCGATGTAAAAGAAATTATACACAATCCATCTTACGATGTGTTGTTTGCTGAAGAAACAAAAGCAGGTTTAGAAGGCTTTGAAAAAGGTCAAGTAACTGAGTTAGGAGCGGTGAACGTGATGACAGGTGTTTATACCGGTCGTTCGCCAAAAGATAAGTTCTTTGTTAAGAATGAAGCTTCTGAAGATTCTGTATGGTGGACTTCAGACGAATATAAAAATGATAACAAACCATGTTCTGAAGAAACTTGGGTTGACTTAAAGCAAAAAGCTGTTAAGGAACTATCCGGAAAACGTCTTTATGTTGTTGATACATTCTGCGGTGCAAATGAAGCTACTCGTTTAAAAGTACGCTTTATTATGGAAGTTGCATGGCAAGCTCATTTTGTAACTAATATGTTTATTCGCCCAACTGCTGAAGAGTTAGCAAACTACGGAGAACCAGACTTTGTTTCTTTCAATGCTTCTAAAGCCAAAGTTGAAAACTATAAAGAGCTAGGTCTAAACTCAGAAACAGCTACTGTGTTCAACTTGAAGGTGAAAGAACAAGTTATTCTAAATACATGGTATGGTGGCGAGATGAAAAAAGGATTATTCTCTATTATGAACTATGTGAATCCTTTACGTGGTATTGCATCTATGCACTGCTCTGCCAATACAGACTTGGAAGGAAAAAGCACTGCTATTTTCTTTGGTCTTTCAGGTACAGGTAAAACAACTTTATCGACAGATCCAAAACGCTTACTAATCGGAGACGATGAGCATGGATGGGATGATGAAGGTGTATTCAACTATGAGGGTGGCTGTTATGCTAAGGTTATCAATTTGGATAAAGAAAGTGAGCCAGATATTTACAATGCAATAAAAAAAGATGCTTTGCTTGAAAATGTTACGGTTGATGCTAATGGGAAAATTGACTTTAATGATAAAAGCACTACTGAAAACACACGTGTTTCTTATCCTATTTATCATATTGATAATATTGTAAAACCAATATCTAAAGGTCCTCATGCAAAACAAGTAATTTTCTTATCTGCAGATGCATTTGGCGTGTTACCTCCTGTTTCAATCTTAACTCCTGAACAAGCTCAATATTATTTCCTATCAGGATTTACAGCTAAATTAGCTGGAACAGAACGTGGTATTACTGAGCCTACTCCAACTTTCTCTGCTTGCTTTGGTGCTGCTTTCTTATCATTGCACCCAACAAAATATGCAGAAGAGTTAGTTAAGAAAATGAATAAAGTTGGTGCTAAAGCTTACTTAGTAAATACAGGATGGAATGGTACAGGAAAACGTATCTCTATCAAAGATACTCGTGGTATAATTGATGCTATTTTAGATGGTTCTATTGACAAAGCACCAACTAAATCTATTCCTTTCTTCAGCTTTACTGTTCCTACTGCATTACCTAACGTAGATCCAAGTATTCTTGATCCACGCGATACATATGCTAATGTAGCAGAATGGGATGAAAAAGCAAAAGATTTGTCAGCACGTTTCATTAAAAACTTTGCTAAATTCGAAGGAAACGAAGCAGGAAAAGCACTTGTTACTGCTGGTCCTAAGTTGTAATATACATACCTTTTAAAAGTAAGGCCGGGGCTTTCTTATATACGAAAGTCCCGGCTTTTTTTATTATTTTTGTGGAAAAACAAGATAGAAATGAAAAATACCCCCGTCAACTATCAAGTAGCTAATGAAGTTATAGATAGTTATCATTTGGCAGATTTTGGTAAGGCAACTATTCGTGAGGTAGTGGCTATAGCTGAAGAGCTTGAATCAAAAACAGGAACTGAATTTATTCACATGGAAATGGGTGTGCCTGGTTTAAAGCCCTCTCATATTGGTATAGATGCAGAAATTGAGGCGTTGAAAAGTGGAGTAGCTTCAATTTATCCAAATATTAATGGGTCTCCTGAGTTGAAGAAAGAGGCCTCTCGTTTCTTAAAAGCCTTTCTAAATATTGATGTTAAACCGGAAGGATGCGTTCCGGTTACAGGTTCTATGCAAGGTACTTATGCTTCTTTTTTAACTAGTGGACAATGTTTCCCTGAAAAAGATACTATATTATTTATTGACCCCGGATTTCCTGTGCAGAAACAGCAGATTGCAGTAATGGGGTATAAATATGCCTCTTTCGATGTTTATAATTTTAGAGGCGATAAGCTAAAAAACCAGCTAGAGTCTTTTTTATCACAAGGGAATATTGCTGCATTGATTTATTCAAATCCCAACAACCCTGCTTGGTTCTGTTTTACAGATGAAGAACTGCGGGTGATTGGTGAGCTTGCAACAAAATATGATGTAATTGTAATAGAAGACCTTGCTTATTTTGAAATGGACTTTAGAAAACCTCTAGGAACGCCCTTTCAACCACCTTATCAAGTAAGTGTTGCAAACTATACAGAATATTACATACTGCATATATCTGCTTCTAAGGCTTTTAGTTATGCAGGACAACGCGTGGGATTTGCTGCTATTTCTAATAAACTATACAACAGGACATATCCCGGACTAACCCAACGATACGGAGGGGGAACCTTCGGTACTACTTATATTCATCGTGTTTTATATGCACTTTCTTCCGGGACAACACATTCTACACAGTTTGCTTTGACAGCAATGTTAAAGTCTGCATCTGATGGTATCTACAACTTTAGAGCAGACGTTAAAGAGTATGCTCTTAGAGCACAAAAATTGAAAGCTATATTCCTTAAATATGGCTTTACAATTGTATACGACCATGATTTAGATGAACCTATAGCTGATGGTTTTTATTTTACTATTGGGTATCCAGGCATGTCTGGAAGCAAATTAATGAAAGAGTTAATCTATTATGGTGTAAGCATGATTTCTCTTTCAACAACAGGCAGTAATCAGGAGGGCTTAAGAGCATGTACCTCATTTATTAAGCCTCATCAATATGAGTTGCTAGAAGAAAGGTTGAAAATATTTAAACAAAATAACGGATAAGTCTATTCCGTTCATTGAGTTAAAGAAAAAACTATTTTTGGAAGAATCGGGTTTGTGCATAAGGGTGCATAACCCGATTTTTCTTTATATGTGATTATTATTGAGTAACTAAAAGCTATACTAGAATTGTTTTATTTTTATGAATTACATTGAACATAAAAGCTTTTATTCAACAAAGACATCTGTTGATTTAGTATTTATTCACAATTAACAAGCCTTGATTCCTTTTTATTATTCATATATAATCAATATATTGGCTCGTAATTAATTGATAATAGAAGTTTATTTTTTACTAATGGCATTTAGGAATAACATATTTACTATTAAACACAATGATTTAAAGCCTGACAAGGGTAGGTTGCTTATTTCAGAACCTTTTCTTAGTGATGCTTACTTTCAACGTTCTGTTGTGCTTTTGGTTGAGCATGATGAATCTGGATCAATAGGTCTTGTGTTAAATAAAAAATCCAATTTAACACTTAATAGTTTCTTTCCTGAGTTCAAAAACTCTCCGGATATTCCTATTTACATAGGTGGACCGGTTGCTTCTAATAGCCTTTTTTATATTCATACATTAGGAGATGCAATAATCCCTGAATGTTTTAAGGTTGCTGATGGCTTGTTTTTTAGTGGGGAGTTTGAAGCAATGAAAGAGTATTTATTATATTCACAGGATAATGATTTAGCACACAGGGTGAAGTTTTTTTTAGGATATTCCGGTTGGGATGCTAATCAATTAAAAGAAGAGATAACCCAAAACTCTTGGCTGGTTAGTAATCATATTGATATATATCAAATCATGCAATCTTCCAGCGATTCATCTTGGATTAAAGCTGTTGATAATTTAGGTAGTGATTACGAATTATGGAAAAACTTTCCTAAAAATCCGAATTTAAACTAGTCGATTGCAATCAATGGCACTTTTTCATTTATTTAGCAATTGCATCATATATACATCTTGAAACCCATGTGCAGTATTATTCCACTCTTTTAGCACTCCGGCAGATTCAAACCCCCTTTTTTTAAATAAATGATAGCTCGCTGTGTTTTTAACCGGAATAATTGCATGCAATTGTTTAAGCATAAGAACTGAAAACGTATAGTCAATCAAAAGTTCGAGAGCTTGATTAGCATATCCTTTTCTTTGATACTTGCCATCTATTAATATACCAACGCCGGCACGCATATGAGTTGGCTCAAAATCGTATAAGTCGATTGTGCCAATAGCCTGTTTCTCTCCAATTAGTTCTATTATAAAGCGGACTTGCTTTACCTCATAGATACTTTGGTGCGAATTAGCAATATAGGTAGCTAGTATATGACGCGAAAAAGGAGTAATCGTACTACTATACTCCCATAGGCTAGTATCATTCTCCCATAGATATAAAACATCTAAATCTTCCGGTTCAAGAGCTCGTAGCTTAAGGTTCTGATTTTCAAGTATCTTTTTTGTCTGTTTCATACTAGAATAATAATTTGTTTAACACTAAGGTAGTATGGAACTCACAGATTTTTTATTCTCATGGGTTTGAGTGATTTAACAAAAAATCATGTGTCGTTTCATATGGTATCAATTGCTTGAGGTCTGTGTTATAAATACAGTAGTTGATGTTTTTATTTGGCATTTTATCCATGAACAAAAAAATACGTTCTAAGCCTAGTTCAGGATGGCAGAAAACTATATCGGTGTAACCTATCATTAAATTCTTGCGAGATATTGCATCCATAGGTCTTAAAATGTTTAAATCCCAAAGGCTAAGAATAGTTTTTTTTTCACCCATATTTTCTAAATACTTGTTTTTAACTTCCTCTAAGCGTTCTTTGTGGCAAATAATGAGTGTTCTGGAAACTTCATTTTTGCTGCTTTTAAGCACGCTATTTCCTGAAAGCTTATACTGTATTTTTTTAAAGGCTAGTGATAATCTTATAATTTGCGATATGAGTATTCCATTTTTTTGAGGATGTTTTTTATAAATGATTAGCATTGCTTGATAAAAAGCATTGAAAAAATCAATCTTATACTTGAACTTTTCTTGTGTTCCATAATAGTTAAGAACGAGTTCCGGTATGTAGTAATTATTAAATCCTTCTTGTTGAATACGTAAACATAATTCCATATCAGCTCCATACATAAACAGAGCTTCATCAAATCCTTCGGTTTGCTTTAAAACCTCATGCTTAATAAGCATAAAGTTGTCAGAAAGAATTTCAACAGTTTTTGTTTTGTTTGTTTTTAAAAAAGGCACTGTGTTTTTAGCAAAAAGCTTAGACTTTGGAAACATTTTAGAAAGTCCAAAAAGTTTACAAAACAGGAACCAAGGAGTAGGAAAACTTCGCATACTTTCCGGTAAGAACTGTCCATGCCCATTTATGTTTTTAAGTCCTACAGCCCCGGCATCATTATGTTCATCCATGAATAGTAATACTGAACGTAACGTACTTTCACCTATTATTGTATCAGCATGTACAAATAAAATATTTTCACCTTTTGCTGTATTTATGGCCTTGTTTATAGCTGAATAAAATTTCGTGTTGTCTTTTTCTTCATTTATTAAACATTCCGGATATATCTCCTGGATTTTGTTAGCTGAATGCTCTGTTAGGTGGTTGCAAATAACGATAACTTCAGCTTCAATACTCCTTGTTGCTGTTTTAATTGAGTATAGACAATGTTCTAACAAGCTTTTATCATGCCTATTAATTATGATTATTGAAAGGGGGATAGCATACATAGAAATCAATTATAATTTAAGGGTATCAGCAAAAACGATGCGATTTAGTATAGATCGACCCAGTGTCACTTCATCAGCATATTCAATTTCATCTCCAATTGAAATTCCCCTGGCTATTACAGATACTTTTACATCAAAAGATGAAAGCTTCCTAAATATAAAAAAATTAGTCGTATCTCCTTCCATAGTTGTGCTTAAAGCTAGAATTACTTCATTAACTCCTCCTTTGCTAATCTTCTCTACTAAGCTGTCAATTTCCAACTCAGAAGGACCTATTCCATCAATAGGCGAGATGATTCCTCCAAGCACATGATATACTCCTCGAAATTGTCCCGTGTTTTCTATAGCCATTACTTCTTTAATGTTCTCAACCACACATATTAAAGAATGATCTCTATTTGGATTTGCACAGATGGAACATAAGTCCGAATCACATATATTGTGACATTCTTTGCAGTATTGGACTCCATTTTTTAATTCGATTAATGATGTAGAAAGGTTTTCAACATAATCTGTTTGTTGTTTAAGCAAATATAAAGCAAGCCTTAAAGCAGTTTTTCTTCCTATTCCGGGTAAAGAGGATAGTTCTTTTACTGCATTTTCAAGTAATGTAGAAGGATATTTTTGGATCATTTGTATCTGGGTATATTCTATACAAACTTAAATAAATAATCTTGATTTTATAAGTCGGGGGGTGGAAAAGACTATTTTAAAACAACTTCCGAGGCGAAAGAGTGATGTAGGGATGCTGAATGGGTTGCACGCTGTTATTTCGTTGCATTTTCAGTTATATATGTTTCATACGTATTATCAGAATAGAACACCATTATTTTGGCTATATGTCGATTTCCTAGATGAGTATCCTTGAGTGGTACATGTTCTTTTTCTTCAAAAGCTTCAGGTTCTTTGTTTTTCAACTGTTTGTTATCATTAGATGTATTTTCCTTATCCCATTCCATGAATAGGCTTGGTTGACTATTTTGTTTTTCACTAGTCATAGAGCCTTCACCTAATATAAGCCAATTAGGATTTATTGAAGGGAATCGTTCAAGTATTTTTGTTATTAAATTTAAGCTTGGTTTATTTCTACCCGATAATAGGTGAGATATGGTTGAATGCTGTAAACCTATTTCTTCAGCAAATTTACTGGGAATTAGATTTTCATGCTCCATTATTTTTATAATGCGTTCTTTCATCTTTAAACCGTATTACGTTTTGTGCCTAATTCAACTAGATAATAACAGGGTGTTTTTTATGACAGTCTGTCAGTAATTCATGCTGATTTCCAACAACTCTATAGATGTTACAAATATAAAACTTATTTCACAATCCAACAAGTAGAATATACATTTGTAAATGTTACAAATGTGTATAAAATATGTTTCAAATGTAAAGATTCAGTCTATTACAGGAATATACTTATTAAAGTATTAGTTCTATATATTAATATTATATATTGAATATCAGATAGTAAGTATTCATATATACGTGATTAAGTTTGAATATTAGCGACGTTATTCGTGCTCTTTCGCTTATTTTCTTAATTTAAGCTTTATATTATTGGCATAACATACTTATATACAGCTTGATGATATAATAGAAATACGTGTGTTTAATGAGATTTCAATATGTGTTTACAGATGTAGATCTTGGGAGATTCACATATGTAAACACTCAACATCGTAGAGCACATAGAGATGTGTCATGTATGAATTGTTACAATTGTAAACAAACATGACCGAATTTACTTCTTAAATATTTTTCTAAACTGACAATATTTCATCTAATATTACAGTCATCGAAAAATCTCCTAATCTATTGAAGCATTAAAAAAATATTTTCGTATTTGAGCTTATAGAACGTTTAAGCCTTGAAATATAAATCTTTTGAATTCTATGATTTCTGATTTTACTTGTACAAACTGAAGAAATTAGATTAAATTCGCATGATAAATGAAAATACAGAGTAAAACCATGCATGAACTTAATGGGCATAATAAAAAAGAATACCCCCCAATGCATACTGCAGAGCATATTCTTAATCAAACAATGATACGAATGTTTGGTTGTGAACGTTCAAAAAATGCACATATTGAGAGAAAGAAGTCTAAATGTGACTACTATTTATCAGCAGCTCCTACTCAAGAAGATATTGAAAATATTGAAAAGCAGGTGAACACAGTTATAGCTCAAAACCTACCAGTAACATATGAGTTAATGAATATTCATGATGCTAAAAGCATATTGGATTTAAGCAAGCTTCCTGATGATGTATCGGAGACATTGCGTGTTGTAAAGGTAGGTACATATGATATTTGTGCATGCATTGGTGATCATGTAGAGAATACTTCAGAGATAGGACGCTTTAAAATATCTAGTTATAATTTTGAAAGTAACCGATTACGGATACGTTTTAAGCTAGAAAAGTAATAAATAATAAGATTAAATAAATAATTTGGTTTGAATACCCACCTTTTTATAACTTTGTGCTATCAAGATCAATGAAATACAGATTTTTATATTAAAACCCAATAAATATGCAAACAATTGATAAGTTTAACTTTGCCGGAAAAAAGGCATTTGTAAGGGTCGACTTTAATGTACCTTTAGACGAGAGCTTTCACATAACAGATGACACACGTATTCGTGCTGCTCTTCCTACGTTAAAAAAGATTATTGCTGATGGTGGCAGTGTCATTATTGGTTCTCATTTAGGACGTCCTAAGAAAGTAGATGAGAAATTCTCATTAAAACATATTCTAAAACATGTTTCTGACTTATTAGGAACAGACATTCAATTTGCCAACGATTGTGTAGGTGAAGAAGCAAAAAGTAAGGCCGCCGCATTAAAGCCTAAAGAGGTATTAATGCTGGAAAACTTACGTTTTTATGCTGAAGAAGAAGGTAAGCCTAGAGGTTTAGCAGATGACGCATCTGATGAAGAAAAAGCAGAAGCAAAGCTAAAACTAAAAGAAAGTCAGAAAGAATTTACCAAAACATTAGCTTCTTTTGCTGATTGCTACGTTAATGATGCTTTTGGAACCGCTCATCGTGCACATGCTTCAACTGCTTTAATAGCCTCTTATTTTGACGCTAATCATAAGATGTTTGGTTATTTGATGGAGAAAGAAGTAAATGCGGTTGAGAAGGTAATGAATGACATTGTTCGTCCTTTTACTGCCATCATGGGAGGATCAAAAGTTTCATCAAAAATAGATATTATTGAAAATCTATTGCATAAAGTTGATAATTTGATTTTGACAGGCGGTATGACTTATACCTTTATTAAAGCTCAAGGTGGAAAAGTCGGACAATCTATTACAGAAGAAGATCGACTGCAATTCGCATTAGATTTGCTTGAAAAAGCTAAAGAAAAGAATGTAAATATCATTTTAGCCGTAGATGCAATTATTGCAGATGGATTTAGCAATGATGCAAACAGAAAGGTTTGTGATGTAACTGAAATACCTGATGACTGGGAAGGACTTGATATAGGTCCAAAGACAGCAGCGCTTTATGCAAAAGTTATCAAAGAGTCGAAGACCATCTTGTGGAATGGTCCTACAGGAGTATTTGAATTTGAAAACTTCTCTCATGGTACAAAAGCTGTTGGTGAAGCCATTGCAGAAGCTACTAAAAAAGGAGCATTCTCTTTAGTTGGAGGTGGAGATTCGGTTGCTGCAGTTAATCAATTTGGTATTGCAGATGAGATGTCTTATGTTTCTACCGGAGGAGGTGCACTCTTAGAAGCCATCGAAGGCAAAGTGCTTCCAGGCATAGCAGCTATCAGAGGTTATTAATACTATCATACTAAATATGAAAAACGCACGAATGTAATCTATGTTCGTGCGTTTTTTGTTATCTACCCATAGAAAAAGGAGGTTTTAAATATAAAAACCTCCTTTTTCTATTTCTCTAGCATATTCTATCTTATGCTGGATTGATTGCTTCGGTTGGGCATGCATCAGCACATGTTCCACAATCGGTGCATGTTTCTGGATCTATTACATAGATATCACCTTCTGAAATCGCGTTAACCGGACATTCATCGATGCAAGTGCCACAAGCAATGCAGTCATCACTAATTACGTAAGCCATCTTTTTAATTTTAAATTAGAAACTATTAATACTAAATTTTATTGGCACAAAAATACAATTAAATTATCAAGAAAGAAAAAGAACCATGACTTTTAATACTTATAGTCAAAACGCATACTATCTGCTCTACACCTCGTATTACTCTAACTTGCTTGTATCTAAACAACTACTGCCAATGTCAAGCTTTTCCCTTTTTCAGTTTAATGACTTTTGTATATAAATTGTTAAGTCTGTAAAATGCCGAATAAGCATAGATAACCAGTGGAGGTGTATGAAAACTGCATATGATTAGCAATAAAGCAACACCTAATACGTTATTCTTTATATAACATATTAGACTATGCGTATTTCTTATTGGCTGCTATCATTCATTTTACTATCTACAACAAGTTCTTTCTCTCAAAAAGAAAGAGTTAAAAATCAACCGTATGTAGATTTAAAGCGTTTTCACCTCGGATTTCATGTAGGAATCCATACGCAAGACTTGATATTAACTAATAGTGGCATTCCTACCGCAACAGGTGAAACCTTATTTGCAGAAATACCCTCTTATTCTCCCGGCTTTTCAGTGGGTATTATCGGTAATCTATACTTGAGTCAATTCATGAATTTACGCATGACGCCTACGATTAATTTTGGAGATAAAAAGATTAGGTATAAAGCTGCCGGGGTGGATGAATTTTAT
This sequence comes from uncultured Parabacteroides sp., assembly GCA_964610765.1. Taxonomy (GTDB): domain Bacteria; phylum Bacteroidota; class Bacteroidia; order Bacteroidales; family Tannerellaceae; genus CAZSWS01. Next base: position 51,799 of record CAZSWS010000006.1, on the reverse strand, counting down.
GAAACATCTTTGCGTTCAAACTATTTATCACTACCCTTGTCTTTAAAAGTCACATCATTGCGGCTGAATAATGTGCGCCCATATATATTGGGAGGCATTTATGGAGCTGCAGATTTAGGTAGAAAAAAGGGAAATGCGGTCTTGCTGAGCAGTTTTGATTGTGGAGTAGAGGTAGGGTTTGGTTGCGATATTTACCTGCCTTACTTTAAACTATGTCCTGAACTGAAATTCAGCTTTGGTTTAATAGATTTACTTAAAAAGGATAGGTCTGACTTAACAGATGAAAGCTTGATAGTTTATACTAATGCCTTGTCAAAAGCTAAATCCAGAATGATTTCTCTTGTATTTAATTTCGAATAAAAAGTTCAATAAACATATAAGCTACCGGTATTGAAGGAATTGCACCATCTATTCTATCTAGAATACCTCCATGTCCGGGCAATATATTTCCGGCATCTTTTACATTAGCAATGCGTTTTACCATAGACTCAACCAAATCACCCATGGTAGCTACTAATGAGATCAATAAAGCGAAGCCTACTGCAGCTATTTGATTAACATGGATATATGGAGCTATAAAATAAGCCGCTAATACACTAATTATGATACCACCAAAAAAGCCTTCCCATGATTTTTTTGGAGATATTCTTTCAAATAGACGATGCTTACCCATGGTTGATCCAATTAAATAGGCTCCTGTATCATTTAGCCAGATTACAACAAAAACCGCCAGTAAGTTATAGGGCGTAAATTGAACTGACTGTTCAGATAGACTGGGTGTAAATACGAGTAAATTAGCAACCGATATAAAAGCGGCGATATAGATTTGTCCTCCAAGACATGCACCAACCTCTTCTAACAGATGGCCATTTTTATTGTATAGCTCTATAAATAGTAAAGCGATTATAAATAAGATATATGGAAAAAACACCATATAGCCTATGTACCCACCTGAAAAGAAAAAGACTGATAAAAACAAATAGACGCCGCCCAAAACATTACTAATCCGAATTAAAGCTCTATCTATTTTCACTAACTTATTATACTCATACATCGCAAGCATAAGTAATAAGCTAAAAAAAGCAGCAAACGTAAAAGGATTAAAACAAGTAGCAATAATTAGTAAAGCTACAAAAACAATACCCGTAATGGCTCTTATAATAAAGTTTTTCAAAGCAACACTTCTAATATCAAAATGAATGATGCCGGAAACAAATACATATTGTTATTCCGGCATCTCTATAATTCTATTTATTAACTCTCAGAAATATGGTCGATTATATCATCCTTATTTTCTATTACATCTGATTGCTCATTATCTGAAGAGGTGGCAGCATCACTACTTTCTTCAGTTTGCTGGGTAGAAGCATTCAAATCCATAATTTCGTCTGAACGTGACTTCCACTTACGTGGACCAAAGATGTTTTCCACATCTTCTGAATAAATAACTTCTCTTTTGAGTAATAAATCAGCTAACTCATTATGCTTATCTGCATGTTCTACCAGTAATGATTTGGCTCTCTCATATTGCTCGGTAATAATACGCTGCACTTCCTCATCAATTAGTTTAGCAGTATCTTCACTATATGGCTTTGTAAAACCCCAATCTTGACCGCTTGAATCATAGTAGTTAAGATTAGGCATTTTTTCACTCATACCAAAGTAAACGACCATTGCATAAGCCTGTTTAGTTACTCTTTCAAGGTCGTTAGAAGCTCCTGTTGATATGCTGTTCAAGAAGACTTCTTCTGCAGCACGTCCACCTAATATGGCACATGTCTCATCAAGAAGCTGTTCCTTGGTTGTTATTTGTCGCTCTTCAGGTAGATACCAGGCAGCGCCTAAGGCTTTACCACGAGGCACGATTGTCACCTTAACCAATGGGTTTGCATGCTCTAAGAGCCAACTAATAGAGGCGTGGCCTGCTTCATGACATGCGATGCTTTTGCGCTCTTCTAATGTTGTAATCTTAGTTCGTTTTTCCAGACCACCAACAATACGGTCAACCGCATTCATGAAGTCATCTTTTTGCACATATTGTTTTTCGTTTCGTGCGGCAATTAATGCAGCTTCATTACAAACATTGGCAATATCTGCTCCTGAGAAGCCGGGAGTTTGTCTGGCTAATAGGTCCATATCTACTGACTCATCTATCTTAATAGGTCGAAGGTGAACTTTAAATATTTCTTTACGTTCATTTAAATCCGGCAAATCCACATAAATTTGGCGGTCAAACCTTCCGGCGCGTAGTAATGCTTTGTCTAATACATCCGCACGGTTTGTAGCAGCTAATATAATAACACCACTATTTGAACCAAAGCCATCCATTTCTGTCAATAATTGGTTCAATGTGTTTTCCCGTTCGTCGTTGCTATTCATACTTGCATTTCTTCCCCGAGCTCTTCCCACTGCATCTATCTCATCAATAAACACAATACAAGGTGCTTTTTCTTTTGCTTGTCTGAATAAGTCTCTCACTCGCGATGCTCCAACACCCACGAACATTTCTACAAAGTCTGATCCTGAAAGAGAAAAGAAAGGCACATGAGCTTCGCCCGCAACGGCTTTGGCTAATAGCGTCTTACCTGTTCCCGGAGGACCTACCAATAATGCTCCTTTAGGTATTTTTCCACCCAGTTCTGTGTATTTTTTGGGGTTTTTAAGAAAAGAAACTATTTCTTCCACCTCTTGTTTTGCTTCATACAATCCGGCTACATCCTTGAAAGACACCTTCATCTCGTTGTCTTTATCAAACAGTTGAGCCTTCGATTTACCCACGTTAAAGACGCCTCCTCCGGCACCACCACCACCACCAGACATTCTTCTAATCAAATAAATCCAAATAGCTATGAATAGAATGAAAGGAATAGAGCTAATAAGAAAAGTCAGGAAGACATTTTTTTCGTTTTTATAATCAACTTCTGAGGATAATTCCTGTTCTTTTGTCAGATTCTGGTAATAGGTGGCAAAAAAGTCAGCAGAAGGGATATTGGTAATAACGATGGGATCTCCGGTCATATTGTTTGCCGTGTCAGCTCCGAAAATCAGCGTGACTTTATCTTTCTTTACTTTTGCTTCCAGTTTCTTTTCATAGACTAAGATATCATCAAAAGAATCTTCTGTTAAGTATTTTTCAAACGTAGTCCATCCAATTTCTTTTATGGTAGTGGTTTGATTAGTCATTAACAAAGCTATTAAAGCTATTGCTATCAGCCCATAAATCCAATAAAGGCTAAACTTAAAACCTTTTTTGTTATTTGGAAGATTGGGGCGCTTATTGGGATTGTTATTCATGAATTCTATTCTTTGTTTTTATGTATGATAGCCCGGTTTTAATCTAAATTGGCTATTTTTTCTATTTTTGAGTCTGCCCATAAATACTCTAAATTGTAGTATTCTCTTAATTCAGGCAAGAATACATGTACAAGAACTGTGCCATAATCTAATCCAATCCATTGCGCATTTTTCACACCCACAGTTGCGATAGGTTTTTCTTTTACTTCTTTTCTGACTTCATCTAAAACCGACTCGTAAATAGATGATACTTGATTAGGTGTATTTCCTTCACAAATAATCATGTATTGGCATATTACACCCGGTAGTTCAGTCAAATCAATAATAACAATGTTTTTTCCCTTTTTTTCTTGAACTCCTTTTACGATTGTATTGATTAATGCACTTGTTTCTTTATCCATTCATTGTCAATTAATAATTATCCTACAAATATACTCCATTATTTTGCATTCAACATTATTCGGAATGGGCAGTTTGGATATATTAATTTATAACAAAAAAGAGCGAAGAATGTTTTGAGTACTTTCTGAAACGAAAAATCAATCAGCTAAGTATTGATTATGAAGAAAAATATTTACTTTTGCAGCAGAATCAGCAAAAAACCAGGCTAAAATCGTTTTATTGTTCTATGGTGTAATGGTAACACGTCAGATTCTGGTCCTGAAATTCCAAGTTCGAGTCTTGGTAGAACAACAATTTCATTCATAAAAAAAGAGGCGCTCAACAGACGCCTCTTTTTTTATATAATGAAATCCTAACCGTAATTAAATCCATCTTACATATGCAAAATCCATGCGATGGGGTAGCATCGGGTTGTGTGGATATACTCTAAGACCAATCACCTTATGACCAGACTCATTAATCATTGAACTTAGATTAAAATACATCTTTGTTCCTTCAGTTTTAACCAAATTAAAAGAGACACTATTGTTGAAATTCAATTGTCCTGATTCAACTTGTTTTTCAGCAAGAACAAGATCAACGCCCAAGTCGCCTTTCAAGTTTTTACGGTCAATCACGACATTAATATCATAATTCTTACCTATCATAGTTTCTCCATTTTGCAAGTCTTCATCAAAGGTGATAGACTCTACTTCAAATGAATCCCAGTGTGAAGCCACTTCTTCTTTCCAAGCAGTAATTTTCTTGGCTTCAGCAAAACTATTTTTAATTAATTGTTTTGATCGTTTGGCAAGCTTATTATAAAATCTTTCAAAGTAGTCATCCAACATACGCTTCATCGTATAGTTAGGTGCAATTTCATAGATTGACTTTTTGATATATTGAATCCAACCATGCGAGTATCCGTTTTCATTTCTATCAAAGAATAGAGGAATTATTTCATCTTCAAGCATTTGATAGATAGTAGCTGCGTCAAGCTGGTCTTGATACTGCTGATTTTCATACGTTCTTTTATCTGTTAATGCCCAGCCAGCACCTTCGCGATATCCCTCATACCACCAGCCATCTAAGACTGAGAAGTTGAGTACACCATTCATTTGTGCTTTTTCACCTGATGTTCCCGAAGCTTCGAGCGGACGTGTAGGTGTGTTAAGCCAAACATCAACACCGGATATAAGTCGTCGTGCCAGACGCATATCATAGTTCTCCAAGAAGATTATTTTACCCACAAATTCGGGTCGTTTGGAGATTTCCATAATATGTTTAATCAATCCCTGACCACCACCATCAGCGGGGTGTGCTTTTCCTGTAAAGACAAACTGAACAGGCAAATCCGGGTTGTTTACAATTTTAGCCAATCTGTCTAGGTCTGTAAAAAGCAGATGGGCACGCTTGTATGTTGCAAATCGTCTGCCGAAGCCTATCAATAGTGCGTTTGGATCTATTTTTTCTAAAAGTGTAACTACTCTGGATGGTTCAACACCATTTTTCAACCAGTTTTCCCTGTATTGTACTTTAATATGATCAACCAGTTTTCTTTTAAGTGTTTTGCGAATTTCCCATATTTCAGAATCAGGCACATGCATGATTTCTTCCCAAATGTCCATATTGGATTGATCGGTGGCAAATGATTTGTTAAATATTCTACTATAATATTTTTTCCATTCAGTTGCAGCCCATGTTGGCATATGTACGCCGTTTGTTACATAACCCACATGTAGTTCTTCCGGGAAGTATCCCTTCCACATAGGAGCAAACATTTTACGGCTCACGATGCCATGTAAATAACTTACTCCGTTAGCTTCCTGGCTTGTATTTAGCGCAAAGAAACTCATGCAGAATCGTTCTTGACTTCCTGGGTTCTCACGCCCCATATCAATAAACTGCTGCCATGAGATACCTAATTTAGCCGGGAATTCGCCCATATATTTACCCAATAATCCTTCGTCAAAATAATCATGACCTGCAGGAACAGGAGTATGGCAAGTATAAAGTGATGATGCACGAACTACTTCTAGTGCTTCATTGAAAGAAAGCTTGTCATTCTGGATATAATCAACCAATCGTTGAGCATTGATTAAAGCTGCATGTCCTTCATTACAATGATATACATCTTTCTTAATCCCTAATTTATTTAAAAGATAGACGCCACCAATACCTAGCAAATATTCTTGCTTCATGCGGTTTTCCCAGTCTCCACCATATAACTGATGCGTAATGGAGCGATCCCACTCACTGTTTTGAGGAATATCTGTATCCATCAAGTATAAAGGAATACGGCCTACACTTACTTTCCATATATTGGTATATACAATTCGACCGGAAAAAGGAACCTCTAATATCATTGGCGTTCCGTCTTCATTCAATACTTGAACAAGAGATAATGATTTGAAGTCTTGCGGCTCATAGTTGGCAATTTGTTGTCCGTCCATAGATAGCGATTGAGTAAAATATCCATATCGATATAAAAACCCAACACCTACCATGTCAATATTTGAGTCACTAGCTTGTTTTAAGTAGTCGCCTGCTAAAATGCCAAGTCCTCCTGAATATATTTTCAGCACATTGGTTAGCCCATACTCCATGCTGAAATAAGCAACTGAAGGTCTGGTCTTATCCGGTGCTACATTAATATATGCTTTAAACTTTTCATAAACACTTTTTATTTCATCGGTAAGTTCTTTGCTATCAATGATTTCCTGCATACGTTTATGTGAAAGGTTTTGCAGTACTTGCATGGGGTTTCCCTCTGTTTTTTTCCAAGATTCAGGATCTATCTTTCCAAATAGTTTAGCACCTTCATGATTCCACACCCACCATAAATTGGTAGCCATTTCATGTAGGGGTTCTAATTCTTTAGGTAAAAAAGAATGCGAATATATTTCCCTCCAAGTTGGCTGATTAGATTTGTTTGTTGCTATTCTCATATTTTTTTAAGTATTTAATATTTTATTTGGATTTATATATAGGTAAAATTATACAATAATCAAGAGATATTATGTTGTTTATTTAGTCTTAACAAGTTTTATTTATCTGTTATTAAAGTCAATTCGCTTAATTGAGTATATGTTTAGTTTTCTCGTTACGTTCTTTTGCGTGCATTAAAGCTTTGTCATAAACGTCCAAATAATGAATGATAAACTTACTCCATTCAGCCAGAGCAACTAGCTTGAAGCAGTTTCTTTTCATTTTATTTTTTTCTGTTTTATTCTTTTTGCTCCAATCAATCAATACTTTTGAAATGTTATTGATTACATCAATGTAGTTATAATCATCTCTCTGTACAACTTCAACAGCATCCTCATACAAATTGTTTTCATTCACAGTATTTACCCACTGCCCAAACCCTGATAAGTTAGTGGTAATAGTAGGAATGCCGAAAGCTATACTTTCAAGAGGCGTATAGCCCCAAGGTTCATAATAAGAGGGGAATACCGTAGCATCCATTCCTATTAACAAGTCGTAGTATGATTTATTAAAGATGCCATCATTTCCATTCAAATAGCTTGGGACGAAAATTATATTGACATGATTGTCGGGACTGTTTGTAAAACCTTTTTGGAGGATATAATTTACAATCTTATCTTCATTTATCTGATTTATGCAATGCGTAATAAATGGCATTTGCAGAGGCTCTTCAATGGGCAAATTCTTATCTATTGCTAGTTTAAGGTCAGAACGAGCTTCTCTAACCCATCCCGGAACCATAATAAACGCAATAACTTTTTTATCAACTTTTCCTTTTAATAGGTTGACAGAGTCAATAAAAACATCTAATCCTTTGTTTCTATATTCATTACGTCCACTGGTAGCAATTAAAAATGAATCGTCATCTATAGATTGCCCCAGCAACTTCTCCGCTACCTGTATAAGGCACTTTCGAGCTTCTTTACGAGCTTTGGTATAAGCTGTCCCGGATGGAACGAAATTAGGTTCAAAGCCATTGGGTGTAACAAGGGTGGGCTTTTTATCTAAAAGTTCTTCACATTCATATGCAGTTATATCACTAACAGTCGTAAAGGCATCTACATGATGGGCTGTTTGTTTTTCTATTGAATGCTTAGCTTCTACGTGAAGTTCATGAGCCATAATGTCCCCATTATATTGAGTCATATAGGCATACAGCTCTTTGTTATTCCCCGCTATAGAACGCCCTATAGTTGTTGCATGGGTCGTGAATATGGTGGCTATTTCAGGTACATGTTGCTGAAGATACAAGGCACCCATACCTAACATCCATTCATTCATATGGGCTACTACCTTTTTATCATTAAGCTTATGATATTTGTAGAAGCTTTCAATTACTTTCCCAACGGCATAAGCAAAAATACAAGAATCATCATAGTCTCCATAAGCTTTAGAAGAGTCAACGCGATACTTATCCCACATTTGGTAATATAGTTGGTTTTTTTCTTCTTCAAAGGGAGTATAATCAACCAATATAACAATTGGTTTTCCGGGCACTTTCCATCTACCTATTATAATAGGCAGTCCTTCTTGATTGATTGCATGATTAGTCCAAACAGGATATAAATCGTCACTTGCTTCAAAATCAGCTGGCAAGCTGCCAAAATAAGGACCTATAAATATAACTTGGTCTTCGAAATACGTTTGTAGTGTTTGGGCTCTTGTTGATAGTACCGTATATATTCCGCCTACCATGTTACAAACTTCCCAGCTACTTTCAAATATAAAATCAGGTCTATTGTTATTCATAAAATAAAGAACTTCTAGTAAGAAAACGTTTTATGTTTTTTTAGTGTGGCAAAGATATGTTTTTATTTATTCAAAACCAGCCTTTTAACATATTGGTGGTTTTTAAAATCCTATAACAGAAATAATCATTTGAGTTAATTTGTTTATGTGTTTTGTAAAAAATATTTCGTTTTTGATGCTTTTAGTTGCCTTTCGGATATCTCAGCATGAATCCGTCGGTCGATGTTTGCTGATGTACTTATCTTTATGTGCTAAAAAAAATAGCTATTGAAAAATTTGATACATCTATTCTTTTTATTGTTTTTTCACAAATAAATAAAGACTGAATAATTATTAATCAAGTGTAATTTCATACGATGATGTAGGTAAGAGTGCTTAACCTTATTATCTTTACCTAATTTTAATACTCACTAAGCGTAATTTAAATGCGAATAGATATATTAACCGTGTTACCCGAGATGATAGAAGGAATGGTCAATTTCTCTATACTTAAACGAGCTCAGGACAAAGGGTTAGCCGAGATATTCTTACATAATTTGCGAGATTACACTACTAATAAATGGAAAAGAGTAGATGATTATCCATTTGGTGGTGAAGCAGGCATGGTCATACAAATTGAACCGGTCGATAAGGCTATTTCTGCCTTAAAGGCAGAACGCACTTATGATGAAGTCATTTTCACTTCTCCTGATGGCGAGCAATTGAATCAATCTATGGCAAACAACATGTCCATGCTTGAAAATATCATTATTCTATGCGGACATTACAAAGGGGTAGATTATAGAATTCGTGAGCATTTAATTACCAAAGAAATATCCATAGGTGATTATGTGTTGACCGGTGGAGAGATGGCCGCAGCTGTTATTTCTGATGCTATTATTCGGCTGATTCCGGGTGTAATAGGTGATGAGCAAAGTGCTTTGTCGGATTCTTTTCAAGACAACCTTTTGGCTCCACCTGTTTATACACGTCCGGCTGAATACAAAGGCTGGGAGGTACCCGAAGTGTTACTCTCCGGTCATGCCGCTAAAATAGCGGAGTGGCGTTTGCAAAAAGCATACGAACGTACCGCCTTGCTACGACCGGATTTGTTAGAATAAAGCAGTGAAAATAAATTATATATGTAATAAATGAATGATTATGAAAAAACTAAAAGCAATTGTTGTTGGATTTGGCTTCATGGGTAAAACGCATGCATCTACTATATTAAATAGTGATCGAATGGAGTTGAAAGCGATTGTTGATCCCGCCATGTCTGCTGATTCAAGTCAAGCAGCCGGCAACTTTGACACAGGTACCATTGATAAAAGTCAATTGGAAAGTGTAAACTGGTATAGTTCAATCGATGAATGTTTGGCCAATGAGACACCTGATTTGGCATTTATCTGTGTACATACAGCTCTTCATGCTCCAATTGCGATGAAAACCATAGAAAAAGGTATTCACACCTTTATTGAAAAGCCATTTGTATTAGATGTAAAAGAGGGCGAAGAACTAATTAAGCAGGCCAAACGGTTTAAAGTTAAGCTGGGGGTAGGGCATGTAGTACGTTTCATGTCTGCCTATACTACGCTGCATGAGATCTACAAGACCAATCAATACGGTAAGTTAAACTTTATCTCTTTAGGTAGATATACAGGTGTACCTGACTGGGGAGAGTGGAAAAGCAAGCAAACTACTTTTGGTGCTTCAGGAGGAGCATTGTTTGATTTAGTGATTCATGATATAGACTTTTTGCAATTTATGTTAGGTTTGCCTGACAGTCTTTATGCCATCAATCTACCCGGTTCGTTAAGCAATCATGACTACATTTGTTCTATTTGGAAGTATGAACAAAATGGGGTAAAAGTCAAAGTTGAAGGTGGTAATATATTTCACAGTAAAATGCCTTTCAGTGCTTCTTATAGAGCTTCGTTTGAGAATGCAACGGTTGTATGGGATGCGGCTGATGGACTTAAAGTTAGTATATCAACTGATCAAGAGTCTTTCACTATCGATGTAGAAGACGGCAATAAAGGCTTTGTGGATGAAACTGAATATTTTGCCCGTTGTGTTTTAGAAAACACGTTTCCTGCTTTATGCAGTGCCGAATCTGCACTAGATACGATCAAACTTTGCTATAAACACGTTCAATAAACGGAGTTTATATAAAAAATGGGCTATATCTATAGAGGCTTTCAGCTGATATAGATATAGCCCATTTTGCATACTATTTCTGATAATGCTTATTTCATTCTAAATCAACACCTGAAGGCAAGTACAAATAACAGCTTCTGCTTCCAATACGTTTTAGTTTTCCTTGATTTACCAGTTTTTTGATTTTCAAGTTGGCAGTTGAAGGTGATATACCTGCTAATAATGCAAATTGGCGAACGGAGATGTAGGAATTGTGTTGAAAATGAACACCCAATAACTTTTCAACTTCTTCATTGGTTCTTTTTTCTCTTCTGTTTCGCTTGTTGAGCCGTTCCATTTTAAATTGCTGAACTTTGGCTTTTAAGCGTTGTTCCGGACGAAATACGACTGAACGTACATGAATTGATTCTGATCGAATTTCTTTTTCGGAAACAATAGACGGACAGCTCAAACTTAATCGAAAATAGCCTAACCCATCTATATGGACACGTCTGCTTTGAGAGAGTTCATATACCAATACATCGCTTAATAAGTCGAGCATTCCTTTTACTTCGCCTGCATTGATGGTGCTTCTGTCGGCAATCACTGCAGCTAGTTCTTGTGTGTCAACCGTTTCAGTTGTGACGACTCTGGCATGCTTCGTTGCCGCATCACTTGACTCTTTGGGAGTCGGGTTCTGATAGAAATCATAAATTAATCCCATTGTTTTACTTGTTAGATAATAGATAATTAAACATTTATTCAGTGACATCTAATCTTTCAACCTTTGTTGAAAGAGCTTTTGACGCTCGTTAGAAGCTCTTTCGAGCCTCGTAAGAAGAACTTTTAACGAACGTTGAAAGATTAAATGTGTACTACAAATGTACTAAACCAATAGAACCTTATCAATAAAATCCCTGGTTGTTTTTCCATAAAAATGGGGGAGTTTAAGTACAGGTTTAACTATCTAACATTTTATTAGGCAGTTAGACCCTTTTTTATTTACATATTTCTTTTTTCTCTTTTACTAAATGATGTACTTTTGCACCATCGTTAGTGTTAAGCATGTAAAAATCCCATAGAAGCACCACCTATACACATATAATATAGATGTATGGGTGTTGTAACCGGGTTTAATATTTAAAAAGCTGTTTTTTATGAATCACTTTATGTTACACAAAAAGTATTGGCTTCTTGCCATTTTCGTTCTTTTCTCATTTTCTCTATCTGCTGCAGACTATTTAGTGCTTACCTCTAAACAGGTAGTAGAGGATGTAGCATGGAAAAAAGTAGTTGACCACTTGGTTGAAAAACATCATTCAACCTATTTGACTTACGACCAAGCTCCGGATGAACTGATGGATAAGATTCGTGAACACGCACCGCGTTATATTTGTATCGTAGAGAAGCCTGAAAATCTGGATAAAGACTATATCATATCTTGGAATATTGCTTCACGTAAAATAGATCCGGATATGTATTTAGACTGCTTTTGGGGTATTGTTACAGGAAAGGATGCATCTGCAGCCATGAAAATGCTGGAAAACAGCACAGAGCCTTTTGTTGTTAAAACGGGAATAGCCTCTGTGACAGAACTATCGCTGGCTAAATGGTTTGACAAGTTTGGATGGGTAGATGATCACCGAGAAGGAATAGTGGGGGAGAAGCGGGCAAAAATGCTACCGGTAACCTATAGAAAAGTTTCGCCGGAGCAAGTATTACCTGAGTTTGTTAACCTATATAATACGTATGAACCCGACTTTATGGTAACTGCCTCGCATGCTACAGAAAAAAACCTGGAAATGCCTTATTCAGATGGCAATATTATTCCGGTAGATGGTGATTTCTATGCTGTACCGATGATTAAGGGGAAGAAAATACGGATGAAAAAAGATAGTCTATCCTTTTATATAACCCCAAATCGGGATAAGCCTTTTTTATGTATGCCTATTGGTAACTGTTTGATTGGCAATGTTAACAACGATAAGTACTCAATGGCTTCAACTTGGATTAGCAACTATCATGCAACAACATTTATTGGCTATGTGGTTCCTACATGGTATGGACGCAATGGATGGGGAGTTTTGAAATATTTTTTGACCACTCCGGGAAAACTTACTGCAGCAGAGTCTTTCTTTTTAAATATGCAGGATATGCTTTACCGGATGAATAAGTTTAGTCCTGAATTTATGGAGGCTCCATTTAATCATCAGGCTAAAAGCATATTTAAACAAGGGCAGGAAGATGCCCGGGTTCTCTTAGGAAGAGACATTACGACTGACGAATTAGGGTTTTGGCACGACCGAGATGTGGTTGCTTATTATGGCGATCCGAAATGGAATGTGCGTTTGCAAGAAATACCGGAAGAGAATGACTATACCGTATCAACCCGGAAAGAAGGCAATGAATATATACTTACGATTGAAACAAAAGAGAATTTCAGTTTGTCTAAATTGACAGGTGATAAGTTTAAAAATGAGCACGTAGCCGATTTGCCTTTTTGCTTTATATTTCCAGAAAGATTAAAGAATCCAACATTGGCCAAAAGACTTCCCTGGGAAACGGTAGTGACTAAAGATGCAATTCTAATTTATGAGCCTACCTTCAAGCCCAACTTAACGTATGAAATAAGGTTATCTGTTGTGCCATAAATAAAGTACCCGAGGTACTTAGCGGATATTGGAACGGAGTTTTTTGAAAAAGTCCCAAATAACAATCCCTGCTGTAACAGATACATTCAATGAGTGTTTTGTTCCAAATTGTGGGATTTCTATCGTGAAGTCACTGGCATCAACCACCTTTTGTTGAACGCCTTTGACTTCATTGCCTAAAATAACGGCATATTTACTATGCGTATCTAGTGAAAGGTTGTCAAGCATGATTGCGTTTTCAACTTGTTCTATTGAGCATATCGTATAGCCTTGGTTTTTTAAGTCGGATACGGCTTGAAGTGTATCTTCATAATATCTCCAGGTAACACTATCTTCTGCCCCTAAGGCTGTTTTATGTATTTCGGCATGGGGAGGTTGCGCGGTAATTCCACATAGAAAAACCGCGTGAACACGAAACGCATCGGCTGTTCGAAACACAGAGCCTACGTTGTTTAAACTTCGTACATGATCTAGTACAACGACTAAGGGTATTTTATTGCTTTTCTTGAATGATTCCGGACTTAACCGGTCTAATTCGGTGATTTGGAGCTTCCGCATGTTTTTTTCTTTCAGAAAGCAAAGATATATCTTTATTGTTATTCCATGAATTAATCGTAATTTTAAGCGGGATATGAAATCCGAGATAAAAAGGCATGTATGAGACAAAAAGAATTGATTATAGAACTTTCAAATAGGTTAGGGGCATCTGAAAAAGAGATAGAAACACATTTATCTGTATTTACGGATACCGTTTCCGGTTTTTTGTCTGAAGGAGATTCGCTTTTGCTTCAAGGGTTTGGTGTTTTTGAAGTGAAAAAGAAAGATGAACGCATTTCTTTGAGCCCCAATGGTAAAAAATATTTAGTTCCTCCCAAGTTAACTCCTTTATTTAGACCTAATATTGCGTTGAAAGAACAAATAAACAGTAAAGATGAATAACCGGTTTACCACATTGGATTTATGTAAAATCCTTGCAGAAAAAACCGGCAAGGACATTGAGTGGACAACACGTTTTGTAAAAGAACTTCTTGACATTCTTTCTACGCAAGTAGATGAGAGTAATGCAGTTGAAATAAAAGGATTGGGTACTTTTAAAGCACAATATATTGAAGAGCGCGAAAGCATCCATATTCACTCTAACGAACGTTTCATTATTCCTGCTCATTATCGATATGTATTTGTTGCGGATAAGAAGCTTCGTGACATAGTCAACAAGCCTTTTGCCTTTTTTGAATCAGTCGAATTAGCCGAAGGCATTTCGATGGAAGACCTGACCATTAGTGAAGAGGATGATTCGGATGAAAATGAAGAGCTTTATGATGATTCAATACCTATTGAAGAGGTGGTTGCTGAGCCGATACCGGATTCTATAATTGATGAACCTTCAGAAAGCCTGGAATCATTTGAAGAGCCTTTTGTGTCTCCTGAAGAAATAAACATAGAAGACATTGAGAGCAAAGAGGAAACGCAAGCAATTCAAGTAGAGGAAGAAGAAGTTGTGGCTGAAGAAAAGGAGCTCATGCAAGAGGTTGAGCAAAAGGAAATTATCGATGCGATAGAAGACTTTGAAGAAGCTGAGTCAGTAGATACTGAGATAACTGAGATGAATGTTGTTGGTGAAGCAGACAGTGAGCAAGATGATACGACGGCAGAGCCTGAAGAAATAACACAACCAAGAGTTGCTGAAGAAGAAGAAGAAACCATTGAGGAGGATGAGTTTTCAGAAATAAGCGTTGAGCAGGGGGGTAGCCGAAAAATGCTTATAACTGTTTTTTCAATCGCCGCAATAGCATTAATAGCTATCTTTATATATAAGAACAGCTCGAACGACTCATTACCGGATAAACAGCAAAAACCGGGCATTATTGTTCAAGATACCCTTACAAAAATAGTAGAATCCATTCATAAGGATAGCATAGATAACCTGACTGACATTGACTCAATCAAAGCTTCATCAATAGGAGGTAATATTTCTGATAATCAACCGAATATAAATGATGAATCCAGAGGAGATGAAGTAAAGGAAGTTCCACCGAAAGAACTTCCGTCAGTACTTGATAGGGTAACAATCCAGCCGGGTGACTTATTAACGGTATATGCACTCAAGTATTATGGAAAAAAAGTGTTTTGGGTGTATCTGTATGAACATAATAAAAAGGTAATAAAAAATCCGCATAATGTGCCGATAGGTACAACGATTGAAATCCCTTCACCTCATTTGTATGGAATTGATGCAAAGAATAAAGAATCGGTTGATAAAGCTGTTAAGAGGCAATCTGAGCTGGCAGCCGACACATTTAAGTGATGCTTAGAACAGTTAGTAATATTTAACTGCCAAAGTTAAGTATTCAGTTTTAACATTTTTATTTTTGTACATCTTTAGATTTAGAGTTTGAACTAAAAACAATAAAATAGAATATTTTAGCATGAATCAGTCTGTTGATATCAGAGAATTAAATGAGCGTATTGAAAGTAAGAGCTCATTTGTAAATATGCTCACGATGGGCATGAATCAAGTGATAGTTGGCCAAAAACACTTGATAGACTCCTTATTAATAGGTCTATTATCAGATGGACACATCTTGTTAGAAGGTGTTCCGGGGTTGGCAAAAACACTGGCAATCAAAACGTTGGCATCTCTTATTGATGCAAAGTATAGCCGAATACAGTTTACGCCGGACTTATTGCCTGCTGACGTGATTGGTACGATGATTTATAGCCAAAAGAATGAAGAGTTTTTGGTGAAACAAGGTCCGGTATTTGCCAACTTTGTATTAGCAGATGAGATAAACCGTGCGCCGGCTAAGGTGCAGAGTGCTCTTTTAGAGGCTATGCAAGAGCGTCAGGTGACTATTTCAGAACACACATACAAGCTGCCTGAGCCTTTCCTTGTAATGGCTACTCAAAACCCTATAGAGCAGGAGGGAACCTATCCTCTTCCTGAAGCGCAGGTTGACCGTTTTATGATGAAAGTGGTTATAAACTACCCGAAAAAAGAAGAAGAAAAACTCGTTATACGCCAAAATATATCTAAAGAAAAGAAAGAAGTCAAAACCGTATTGACTAAAGAAGAAATATTGGAAGCGCGCAAAATAGTTCAAGATGTATATCTTGATGAAAAAATCGAACAATATATCATTGATATCGTGTTTGCAACTCGCTTTCCGGACGAATACGGATTGGCAGATTTAAAAAACATGATTGCTTTTGCAGCTTCTCCACGTGCTTCAATCAATTTGGCTTTAGCAGCCAGAGCATATGCATTTATTAAGCGCAGAGGATATGTAATTCCGGAAGACATACGGGCTGTATGTCATGACGTGATGCGTCATCGTATTGGATTAAGCTATGAGGCCGAAGCTAACAACTTGACATCGGAAGAAATCATTAGTCAAATATTAAACAAGGTAGAAGTACCTTGATTTTTAATGACTTCAGGGGGGGCTGTAAATTCCTCCTGTTTTTTGTAGATTATCATCGGTGTTATTAATTATTATATTCGCTTTAAATGGAAACAACCGAACTTTTAAAAAAAGTACGTCAAATAGAAATAAAAACACGTGGTCTTTCACGTAATATCTTTGCAGGTCAGTATCATTCGGCTTTCAAAGGTAGAGGTATGGCGTTTAGCGAGGTTCGTGAATATGAATTCGGTGATGATATACGAGATATCGATTGGAATGTAACCGCAAGATATGTACGCCCGTATGTGAAGGTTTTTGAAGAAGAACGTGAACTTACGGTCATGCTTTTAGTTGATGTATCGGGAAGTAAGGACTTTGGAACATCCGGAGTGATGAAAAAAGATATGATAACCGAAATTGCAGCGACTTTGGCATTTTCAGCGATTCAAAACAATGATAAAATTGGGGTTATATTTTTCTCTGACAAAATAGAGAAGTTTATTCCTCCTAAAAAAGGACGAAAACATATCTTGTATATTATCCGTGAATTAATAGAGTCTAATCCGGAAGATAAACAAACGGATATTAGTCAGGCATTAAAATATCTGACGAATGCTATAAAAAAACGTTGTACCAGCTTTCTTATTTCAGACTTTATCGATAATGGGAGCTATGAGGATGCACTAACAATAGCTAATCGTAAACATGATATAGTTGCTATTCAAGTGTATGACAAAAGAGAAACAGAACTCCCTGCTATTGGATTGATGAAAATAAAAGATGCTGAAACCGGCAATGAACGCTGGATTGACACATCGTCTAAACGAGTTAGAGAAACGTATAATGCCTGGTGGAGAAATCGGCAATTGCAAATGAACGAAACGTTTAATAAATGCCGTGTAGACTCTGTTTCAGTTGAAACGGATGAAGATTATGTCATGGCATTGTTAGCCTTGTTTGGAAAACGCAATTAGTAAACAAATGAAATTGATAAGATATATTTTACTCGCTAGTTTTATAGGCTGCTTGAGCATGGGGCTTGTACAGCCGGCTACTGCACAAAAAACACTGATTGATATTAAGCTGGATTCAGCAGCCATATTAATTGGAGAGCAAAGACTGATTGAACTAGCTGTAACTACAGATAAAGATAAATCTGTACGCCTTGTTTTGCCGATTGATACCATTATGCGTGGAGTAGAGGTACTTGATATTTCAAAGCCCGATACGGTGAAAATTGAAAACGACCGGCAGATTATTAAACAAAACGTACTGATTACTTCTTTTGATTCAGCATTGTATCTGCTTCCTCCTTTTTTGGTTATCGATGGAGCTGACACTATACGCTCGCAACGAGTGGCTTTGAAAGTTTCTTCTGTTCCGGTTGATGTAGATCATCCGGAAGAGTTTTTTGATATCAAAACTGCATGGAAACCCCCATTCGTTTTTGCTGATTACTATCCCATTATTTTTGGAATCATAGGAGCTATTTTATTAATTCTATTAGGAATTTATATTTATAAGCGACTAAAAAAGAAACAATCGCTCATTCCATTAGTGAAAGAAAAACCGAAACTTTCTCCTTATGCTCAGGCTATTAAAGAACTGGATGAAATAAGACAGCAGAAACTTTGGCAGCAGGGTAGAAATAAAGAATACTATACATCACTTACGGATGTTATCCGTAAATATATTGAAAACCGGTTCGAAATTGGTGCTATGGAAATGACTTCTGATCAAATTTTACATCTAATACAGATGGAAAATGACGCTGAGTCTGTTCACTCTAATTTGAGTCAAATATTGGAGCTTTCTGATTTTGTTAAATTTGCGAAGTTACATCCGCTACCGGATGAGAATGAACTAAGCTTAATGAATGCTTATCTGTTTGTGAACCAAACCAAACCGGTTGAAGTAATTAAACCTCAAGTTACAGAGGGAGAGACGGAAGCGGGTGAAAAAGCTCCTACTGCTGAAGTAGAAGAAGAAAAGAGCACCAACGAAATGAATAAAAAAGACGAATAAGATGATATTTGCAAATCCATCCTATCTGTATTTACTGCTTTTGCTCATACCGCTCATAGCTTGGTATGTGTGGAAAATAAATAAAACGCAGGCTAGTATACAAATGTCTTCATCTGCAGCATTTGATGTCCCGCAGGCAAAGTCATTTAAAGTCTATTTAAGGCATGTGCCTTTTGTTTTGCGTATGCTGGCCATTGCTTTGCTTATTGTAGTTCTGGCGCGTCCACAATCGACTAATAGCTGGCAAAATACGTCGACTGAAGGTATTGATATTATGATGAGTATTGATATTTCAACCAGTATGCTAGCTGAAGATTTAAAGCCGAATCGTTTAGAGGCGGCTAAAGATGTGGCAGCTTCTTTTATCAATGGTCGTCCCAATGACAATATTGGTTTAGTCTTATTTGCCGGCGAAAGTTTTACGCAATGTCCTTTGACAATAGATCATACAGTTTTGTTGAACTTGTTTAAAGATATTCAAACCGGCATGATTGAAGACGGAACAGCTATTGGTGTGGGATTGGCTACGGCAGTTACTCGTATAAAGGACAGTCAGGCTAGATCGAAAGTAATTATTCTTTTGACTGATGGTTCTAATAACATGGGACAGATAGCTCCGGCTACAGCTGCTGAAATAGCTAAAACTTTTGGTATACGGGTGTATGCTATTGGAGTGGGCACACAGGGAGAGGCTCCTTATCCTATCCAGACAGCGGCAGGAGTTCGTCATGTGAACTTGCCTGTTGATATTGATGAACCAACCTTAAAACAGATTAGTTCTATCACAGGAGGACAATACTTTCGGGCTACTAATACAGAAAGCTTGAAAGAAATCTATGCAGAAATTGATCAGATGGAAAAGACAAAGATCAGTGTGCAAGAATACAGTAAAAAGCAAGAAGAATATAAAAAATGGGCCTTGTTTGTGTTCTTCTTATTGTTGGGAGAAATATTGTTGAGAAATACAGTTTTGAGAAAAATACCTTAATAAGATAAGTTTATGTTTCGTTTTGCAAATCCGGAATTTTTGTATTTGTTGTTTTCTATCCCTCTAGTGGTAGCCTTTTATATATATGCTATCATTCGGAAAAGAAGGGCCATGAAAAAATTTGGAAACAAACTACTTCTGAAACAGTTGATGCCGGAGGTGTCGTTTAAAAGACAGAATATGAAGTTTTGGCTGCTATTAGCTGCAATTACTTTGATGATAGTTGTAATAGCCGGTCCTCAGTTTGGATCTAAACTGGAGACTGTTAAAAAGCAAGGTATTGAAGTTATGGTCTGCTTAGATGTGTCTAACTCAATGATGGCCGAAGATATTTCTCCTAACAGACTGGAGAAAGCAAAACAAATGCTATCAAGGCTTACAGATGGTTTTGAAAACGATCGCATGGGGCTGATTGTTTTTGCGGGAGACGCTTTTACACAGCTGCCCATTACTTCTGATTATACATCGGCCAAGATGTTTCTCTCTTCTATCAATCCTAATATGGTTTCAGTTCAAGGCACAGCGATAGGAACAGCTATTAATTTGGCTATGCGTTCTTTCACACCTAATGAGTCATCCAGTAAGACAATTATTGTGATTACAGATGGTGAAAATCATGAAGACGATGCCGTAAAAGCAGCTACTGATGCTTCTGCTAAAGGAGTTAAAGTGAATGTGGTGGGTATTGGACTTCCTAAAGGTGCTCCGATACCTATTGATGGAAATAGTAGTAACTTTATGAAGGATAATGCAGGCAATGTGGTTATTACACAGCTGAATGAGCAAATGTGTCAGGAAATAGCCGCTGCTGGGAACGGTTTGTATGTACGAGCCGATAATACCAACTCAGCATTGAAATCATTGCAATCTGAGCTTAATAAAATGAGTAAAATAGAAATGGATAGCAAAGTCTATTCAGAGTATGATGAACAGTTTCATCTTGTTGCTTGGATTGTTTTATTATTGTTAATTATTGAGTTCATTGTTTTTGAACGTAAAAATAGAATATTTAAAAAGGTACGTCTATTCTCTTAATTAGGAGAGTTTCGGTATCAATAAAATAACATGATTGTATGAAATATTATCTTATTATATTTAGCTTGTTCTTATCACTCTTGCCCATGGTTTTTACTCAGGCACAAAAAGCTGAAAGGAAAAACATTCGAGAAGGGAATGATTTATATATAGGTAATAAGTTTACCGAAGCAGAAATAGCTTATAGAAAAAGCTTAGAAGTGAATCCACGCTCTGTTGAAGGAACGTATAATCTAGGAAATGCCTTGTATAAGCAAGAGAAATTTCCGGAAGCAGCAGAGCAGTATCAGTTAATGGCTGGACAAACAGAACGCTTGCTTAAAGAAGATCCTAAAAATGCTGAGAGGATGGCACAGGTGCTTCATAACATGGGCAATATCGGAATGCAAGCCAAAGAGTATCAAAAGAGTATTGAAGCTTACAAACAGTCACTTAGGCTGAATCCGCAAGATGATGAAACAAGGTATAACCTGGCTTTGGCACAAAAGCTATTAAGTGATCAGGAAAACCAAGACCAGAATCAAGACGAAAATAAAGAGAATAAAGAAGACCAGGAAGATCAAAATAAAGATCAACAGGAGAATAAACAAGACGAAGACGATAAAAAAGAAAATAAAACACAAGAAGAACAACAACCGGATGAGCAAATGAGCAAAGACAATGCTCAGCAAATTTTAGATGCTTTGTTGCAGGATGAAAAAGATACACAAGAAAAAGTGAAAAAGACTCAGAAGCAGCAAAGTCAACAAAGAAAAATAGAAAAACAGTGGTAATTCTTTTTGTGATTAAATAGATAATAAAATAAGAATATAATGAAGAAGTTTCTTTGCTTTTTTGTTTTTATATGTTCACTCGGATTGCAAGCGAAAGCAGATGAAGTAACGTTTGAGGCTTCAGCTCCGCCGTCTGTCCCTTTGAATGAACGATTTCAATTGAGCTATACCATCAACTCAGATCAGGTCAGGGACTTTAGAGCACCTGATTTATCTGCTTTTAATGTATTGATGGGACCGGCATCAACTGTAGGAACTTATAGCTCAAATGTTAATGGATCATTTCAGTCTGTAACAACAACTACACTTACCTATACATTGATGGGTAAAGAGGAGGGAACATTTAATATTGAGCCGGCTACGGCAAAAATCAAAAAAGCCAACTACAGTTCTAATGCATTGGTTATAAAAATACTTCCGCCGGATGAAAAACCTGCAGAAAATAACCAGTCGCAAGAAAGTAATGATTCTCCTTCTATACCTAATGATGCCGTTTTCATGCGCATGATTGTTTCTAAAAACAATGTATATGAGCAGGAGGGGTTTTTAGTGTCTTTCAAGCTTTATGCATCAACGAGTGTTCAGCCTACCGGATATAAATTTCCTGAATTTGAAGGGTTTGTAGTGCAGGAGGTTGAACTTCCACAAGAAAAATCGTGGGTTAGAGAAAACTATAATGGTAAAAACTACAATACAGTTCTACTAAAACAGTCTGTGTTGTATCCGCAAAGAACAGGAAATATAACTATTGGTGCAGGTAGTTATGATATGATCATGCGAATACCTAGCCAACGGAAAGTGAAAAGTATATTTGATGACTTTTTTGATTCATACCAAGATGTTAAAAAAACAATAACCACTTCGCCAACAACAATTCAAGTAAAGGCGTTGCCTAGTGGCAAACCAGCTTCTTACTCAGGAGGTGTGGGGAGCTTTAAACTAGCTTCTTCCATCAATACAAACAACCTGAAAACAAACGAAGCACTGACTATAAAGTTAACAATCTCCGGAAATGGGAACTTAAGGTTGGTGAAAAACCCAACCGTTGTCTTCCCGGATGACTTTGAAGTCTATGACCCCAAAGTAACCAATGATATTCGAACAACAGCTTCGGGTATGTCGGGTACAAAAACGATTGAATACATGGCTATTCCACGCTATGCAGGAGATTTTGAGATACCGGCTATCCAGTTTTCATACTTTGATTTGGCATCCGGTAGTTATAAAACACTTTCATCAGAGCCCTACAAAATACATGTAGCAAAAGGAGAGGGTGGAGAAGGAGCTGCTCCTATAGTTTCAAACTTTGGTAATCGAGAGAGTGTTAAGTATTTAGGTAAAGATATTCGCTACTTAAAACAAGTGAAAAACATACACTTTACACCTAAAAGTGATATATTCTTTGGTTCGCTTCCTTTCTGGTTAATTTATATATGCGTAACAGTGTTGGCTGTTGTGTTCTTTATTGTATACAGAAAGAAAGTAAAAGAAAATTCCGACTTAGCTTTGATGAGAACAAGAAAAGCCAACAAGATGGCTGTCAGACGTTTGAAGAAAGCCGAAGCTTTGCTGAAAGAAAATAAAAAAGAAGAATTCTACGATGAAACAATGCGTGCTGTTTGGGGATATTTGAGTGATAAATTGAATATACCTACGGCTGACTTGACTAAAGATAATATTGAAGCCGAGCTTGTTGGATATGGAGTAGACCAGCATTTAATAACTCAAATCATTGATGTACTGAACACCTGTGAGTTCGCACGCTATGCTCCAAGTCAGGCTACCGATGCGATGGATAAGCTGTTTGGACAAGCGGTTGAGATAATTGAAAAAATGGAAAGTACGATTAAAAGCAAATAAGAAATATATGAAAACATACATTAAGATAGTTACTATTAGCTTATTGCTTCTACATAGTTTTGTGGCATTTGGCTCTGTGAAAGATAGCTTGCAAGTGGCTGAAAGTGCTTATGCAAGTGAAGACTATACAAAGGCTATTGCGATTTATGAGCATATACTAAAGAGTGAGGGAGAATCAGCAGAACTGTATTATAACTTAGGTAATTCTTATTATAAGTCAGGAGAAATAGCTCCTGCTATTTTAAATTTTGAGCGTGCTCTTCTGATTAAACCGGGTGATAAGGATATTCGTTTTAATTTAAACTTACTTAAACAGAACACAGTAGATAAAATAGAACCTGTGGGAGATTTTTTCCTTGTAAAATGGATACATGCTATACAAAACTTATTTAGTGTAGATACTTGGGGGACAATTGGAATCGTCTTTTTCATCTTATTTATCTCAAGTATAATCTTATTCTTTTTTGGGAAATGGATTTTGATTAAAAAAATAAGTTTTTATTTAGGTCTGGTTTTATTGTTTTTCACAATTATCTCTAATATATTTGCGGCAAATCAGAAGCTGAATATAATGAATAGGAGTGGAGCTATTGTTTTTGCACCAACTGTTACCATTAAAAGTTCGCCTGATGCTAGTGGAACTGATTTGTTCATCCTGCATGAAGGAACTAAAGTATTTATAAAGAATCAACTGGGTGACTGGCATGAAATTGAGTTAGAAGATGGAAATGTTGGTTGGATTCAGAAAAAAGATATAGAGATTATTTAATAGTTTCATTGAATGGTTGAAAGTTTAGTAAATATAGAACGAGATGCTTTTTTATGGTTAAATGGCTCAGACTCGTTCTTTCTAGATAAATTTATGTGGCTTTATACAGGTAAAATTATCTGGATACCTTTAGTATTACTCATACTTTACATTATTTTCTATAAAAAAAATTGGAAAGAATCGTTGCTGATAATTTTGGCTATTGTTCTATTAATCACCCTATGTGATCAGTTTGCTTCCGGTTTTTGCAAACCACTATTTACTCGTTTTAGACCCACTCACCATCCGGATTTTAAGATATATGTCGACACGGTCTTTAACTATAGGGGAGGGCGATATGGCTTTATCTCTAGCCATGCAATAAATGCTTTTGGTTTTGCAACCTTTACTGCTTTATTGTTTAGATACCGATTATATACGGTTTCAATTTTTATTTGGGCCATTATTATGTCTTATACACGCATATATTTAGGAGTTCATTTTATTACTGACATTATCCCTGCAATCATAATGGGATGTTTATTTGGCTTTTTAGTATATTCGTTTTATGCATTCGTAAGGAGAAAACTTATTGTGGAAAAATCTACCCGCTCAATTGACGTAAAACCCAATAGTCTTTTTTCACTATTTCAAAAACAAAGCATTGTTATTGGCTTATATTCGACAGTCTTTATAATGATGTCTTTAAATACTTGGTTAATTAAGATTCTCTAGATTGTTTTTTCTCTAGCATTCATTCTGAGACAAGTTTTTTCATCCAATTTAAATGTAATTAATTTCACCTTTTTAAAAGGTCTTTTATTTGTCATTATCAATTTAAATTATTAAGTTAGAGGCTATAATTATTACGAGTAATAACTTTAAATACCAGATCATGACAAAGACACTCACATTTAATGAACTTCGTAGGATTAAGGATAAGTTGCCCGATGGGAGTACCCATCGAATTGCTGATGAACTAGGTTTATCTGTAGAAACTGTGCGTAACTATTTTGGTGGGAGAAACTACAGAGAAGGGAAAAGCTGTGGAATACATACCGAACCCGGTCCTGACGGAGGTCTAGTAACTTTGAGCGATACCACTATATTAGACAGAGCTTTAGAAATTTTAGGGGATAGTTATAGTGAACAAACCCTTTAGAAATTAGATTCTATAAAAATCCCATACTGCCTAAAGCATATGGGATTTTATGTTTAACCATATTTTATCTTAAACCACAACGACCATGGAAGAAAAATTAATAACACTAGCAATTCATACATTTGAAAAAGCTCAAATTCTGAAAACATTGTTAGAAACCGAAGGTATAGATGTGTATATTCATAATGTTAACCAGATACAACCTGTAATTTCTGCCGGTGTTAGGGTTCGTATTAAAGAAAGTGATTTGCCTCATGCATTGCGAATTATGGAAGACAATAATTGGATGAATGAGGAAGATAAGAAAAATGAAAGAGCAGCAGTTCCATCTCAAAAAAGAATTCTTATTCCTATTGACTTTTCTGATTACTCTTTAAAAGCTTGTGAAATAGGCATAAATTATGCCCATGAAGAAAAGTCTGAAGTAATGCTTCTACATGCTTATTTTAGCCCATATTTTCCTTCTACGTTCCCCTTACTGGATGCTGATTACTATGCACAAGATAAAGAAACTGCCAAAGTCATACTGAAGAAGGCCAAAGAAGAAATGAATAAGCTCGTTTCACTATTGACGAAAAAAATGGAAGAAGGAGAGCTGCCTAACGTACCTTTTGATTTTACTATAAAAGAAGGACTTCCAGAAGAAGAAGTTTTAGCATTCAGCAAAACCTATAATCCTTCATTAATTATCATGGGAACACGTGGTAAAAGTAAAAAAGATATTGATTTGATTGGAAGTATTACAGGCGAGGTAATCGAGACGAGTAGAATACCGGTTTTAGCTATTCCTGAAAATATACCTTTTAGTGATTTAAATGAAGCTAAGGAAATAGCTTTTGCTACATCTTATAATCAAAAAGATTTAGTCATATTTGATCAATTGATAGAACTCTTCAAACACTTAAAAAAGGTTAATATTCATATATTCAATGTTTCGACTACACATAATGAACTAAACGAAATACGGCTTGCTGGTCTAAATGAGTACTTCAATAATCAATATCCTGATATTAATATTACGCATACAGTACTTGATGATGGAGATCTAATGCTCGCAGTCGAAAAGTTTGTTCATGAAAAAAATATTGACCTAATTGCTTTGAGTGTGTATAAAAGAGGAATATTTGCTCGTATGTTTTATCCTAGTAAAGCTCGCAAGATGCTTTTCCACACGAATACGCCATTATTAACATTAACTACGTAAGAACTTTCTATATAAGCATATACCACTTTTTATTCTTATAGTTATTTGATTTGCTGTTTATACTCTTATTTGTGCAGCTTTTCATAACAATCTATTCATACGATACTTTACTCATAATTAGGATTATGTTTAATAGGATGTTTGAGAAACACAATGTCTAATGAAGTTTATAGTTCCCCCTTCTCTTTTTTATTAGATTAAAGATGTGCGTTGTAAAATTGTTCCTTTAATAAGTCCATAAAAAAAGCAGACTCTATTATTTTAGAGTCTGCTTTTTTATAAATTATAAATGGTGTTTTTACATGCCCATTTCCTTTTCGATTTCTTTTAGTTTGTCACCCATATTAAGGTTATAGTATATTCCTCTTAAAGCAACATTGGCATCTTTATCACTAGGATTTAGCTGTTTTACTTTTTCGAAAAATGGCAATGCTTTTTCAAATAGTTTCTTGGCTTCATCTAACTTGCTTTGATACTCTGTTTTATTAGCGCTATTTGCTTCGCTTTGAGTTTCAATAGCTTGGTTGAAATAAACACGACCAACATTAGATAAAACGCTAGGATCTTCAGGAGATAGCTCTAATGCTTTAAGGAAGTTTGCTTCAGCATTTTTGATGTCTTTTAAGCCAGTTTCATATACTTTTCCCAAAACATCATAAAGCATTCCTTTATCAGGCTCTTGAGCAATTGCTGTATTTAAGTATTGTACTGCTTTTTCATTTTCGCCAGCAAAAATATACAAGTTAATCAAACTCATCAAGAAATATTGCTCTTCCGGGAATTTCTCAAAACCAGCTTGAAGAGTTATTTCAAGATTAGCTGTGTCTTTAGCTTGCTCATACTCAGTAGCTAAGAACTGAAATACATCATTTTGTCTATAAGGAAGCTCAGAAGCCTTTTTCAGGTTTTCAACAGCTAACTCAGAATTACCCATTTGTGTTGCAACAACACCAGCATAAAATTGCACCATCATATAGTTTGAATCCCTTTCAGCAATGGTCTTGTCTTTTTCATTTTCAAACATCGGATGATTAGCTATTTTTAAATACTGATCAAAGAAATCATAAGCTTTTTGGTACTCTTTGTTGTCAAAGTAATATGCACCGCCATTGATATAATAAATATGATTCATTGAAAATGTATTTCTGATGCTTTTATCATATTTAGGTTTGATTTTCCCTTTTTCATTAGGAAGTTGATCCAGTTCGTATGCTTTAATATAATATGGGTAAATCTTCACTAAAGCATCATACATTACTGCCTCATTAGGTTGTTGACCTAATACTTGTTTGTTGTTTTCTTGTGTAAATTGAGCATCTTCTATTGCCCCTGCTACATACCAAGTTTGTGCAAGATCTTTTGTCTCAGCATTTTCTAAAGCGCCTTTAATTAAGGTCCTTGCTTCTCCAACATTAGGAGGTGTTGCTTTATACATTCTTTCAGCATCTCTCAGAGCTTTTTTTTGTGCGAAAGAGGCAGAAGCTAACATACATAAAGCTACAATAAATAAACTTTTTTTCATATTCAATAAATTGAGATTAATATTTTCTTATTCAAGTTCAAAAATAAATAAATTAATTAATTAAACAATCACTTTCATCTGTTCATTAGGTAATTATTCAATCCTCTGAATTCTCTGTGTCTACATTATTCTCGATTTCTTCAGCTATATCCTCATCTGATTCTGATTGAACTTTACAGACTGAAGCGATTTCATCGTTTCTTTTACCTAGGTTTATGAGCTTAACACCTTGCGTGGCACGGCCCATATTGCTGATGTCACCAACTTTCACACGTATTGTTATACCAGATTTATTGATAATCATCAAGTCATTTTCATCTGTAACCGTTTTAATACCCACTAGTTTTCCTGTTTTCTCAGTGATATTCAGAGTCTTGACTCCTTTTCCTCCACGATTTGTTATTCGATAAACAGGTTCACCGTCTTCATCATTTAGTAAAGTTCTTTTACCATAACCTAGTTCAGACACGACCAATATACTTTCCTCTTCCGGATATTTAATAGTAACCATTCCTACTACTTCATCTTCCGGACCATCTAAGGTCATGCCTTTAACTCCTGTTGCAGTACGTCCCATTCCGCGTACAGTAGACTCATTGAATCTTATGGCACGCCCGTTTCTATTTGCAATTAATATTTCATTGCTTCCATTCGTCATTCGTACAGCAATTAAACTATCATCATCACGCAGCGTAATAGCGTTTACACCATTTTTCCGTGGTCTGGAATATGCTTCAAGTAATGTCTTTTTAATTACACCTCTTTTTGTACAGAATAATAAATAATGAGAGTTTATAAATTCAATATCCGTTGTTAGGTTTTTCACTCGGATAAATGCATTAACCATATCATCCGGGTCTATATTCAACAGATTTTGAATAGCTCTTCCTTTTGCATTCTTAGCACCTTCGGGAATTTCAAAGACTCTTAACCAATAACATTTTCCTTTGGCAGTAAAGAATAGCATTGTGGCATGCATTGAGGCAGGGTAGATATATTCAACAAAATCCTCATTTCTTGTATCTGTACCTTTAGCCCCTACTCCACCCCTAGCCTGTGTTCTAAACTCAGTCAATGGTGTTCTTTTGATATATCCCAGATGAGAAATAGTGATAATCATTTCATCATCAGCATAAAAGTCTTCAGGATTCATTTCTTCAGAAGCATAGATGATATCGGTTCTTCTCTTGTCACCATATTTTTGTTTTATCTCCATGAATTCATCCTTAATAAGACCCATTAATAGGTCTTCACTATTAAGAATTTCATTGAAATAAGCAATCTTCTTAAGAAGTTCATCGTGTTCTAGACGAAGTTTCTCTTGTTCTAGACCAGTTAACTGGCGCAATCTCATTTCGACTATAGCTCGAGCTTGAACTTCAGATAGCTCAAAACGGTTTTGTAAGCTAGCGATAGCCTCTTGTGGATTAGTAGATGCTTTGATGATTGCTATGACTTCATCAATATTATCGGAAGCAATAATTAACCCTAAAAGAATATGTGCTCTTTCTTCCGCTTTACGTAAATCGTATTGTGTACGTCTAATAACAACTTCACGTCGATGTTCTACAAAGTTTTCAACTAAATCTTTCAAGTTTAGCTGTTTGGGTCTGCCATTTACTAAAGCGATATTGTTAACACTAAAAGATGATTGCAAAGAAGTCATCTTATAGAGTTTGTTTAAAACGACATTAGAGTTTGCATCCCGCTTGATATCCACAACGATACGCATACCAGAGCGGTCAGACTCGTCGTTAACATTTGATATGCCATCAATTCGTTTTTCATTTACAAGCTCAGCAATAGACTTTATTAATTCAGCTTTGTTGACCAAATAGGGAATTTCAGTAATAATAATTTTTTCGTGATTCCCCTCTATTTCTATATCTGCTTTTCCTCTAATAACAATACGACCTTTCCCTGTTTCAAAGGCATCTTTGACCCCGGCATATCCATAAATAGTAGCACCTGTAGGAAAATCCGGTGCTTTGATATATTGCATCAAGCCTTCAATATCAATTTCCCCTTTAGAATCAATATAAGCTATACAAGCATCTAACGATTCATTCATATTGTGAGGTGCCATATTAGTGGCCATTCCAACTGCAATTCCGGATGCACCATTAATGAGTAAATTAGGAATACGAGTCGGAAGTACGGAAGGCTCTTTTAATGTGTCATCAAAATTTAACTGAAAATCAACCGTATCTTTATCAATATCCCTGAGCATTTCTTCAGCAAGCTTACTTAGTCTTGCTTCTGTATAACGCATAGCGGCTGGACTATCACCATCAACAGATCCAAAGTTACCTTGTCCATCCACTAAAGGATAACGTAAAGACCATGGTTGCGCCATACGAACCATAGCATAATACACAGAAATGTCACCATGAGGATGATATTTACCTAATACATCACCTACCATCCTTGCGGATTTTTTGTAAGGTTTATCCGAGGTATTTCCAAGTTCATTCATCCCAAATAAAACGCGTCTATGGACGGGTTTAAATCCATCTCTAACATCAGGAAGAGCACGTGAAACAATTACTGACATTGAATAATCAATGTAGGCTGATTTCATTTCTTCTTCTATGTTAATTCTAATAATTCTGTCTTGTTCAATCATTTAAAATACATTATTAACTCTATAATTCAAGATGTTCAAATAAGATGCTAATTTACAGCTTTTACATGTATATTTGAAATTAAATACTATAAAAAAGCTTTACAGAACAAGCTTCTGTAAAGCAAATTAACAAGTAAGTATTTTTCAAATTTAAAAAAAGGATTGGTGATTTTAAGAATAACAGTTAAGCTTCATCATAACAGATTTTAAAGCAAGATAAGAAAGTTTCAATATCTTCTTTTGACGTGTCAAAAGACGTAACCAATCGAGCTTCGTTTATATCTTCATTAAATATATAAAAGAAAACATGTGTAAGTAGTTTGTTACTAAGCTTAACAGGAAGAGTAAAAAAAAGCTCATTGCTTTCTACTTTTTGAGTAAAAACAACTTTCTCATATTTTGACAACTCCTTATGTAATAATTGAGCCATTTTATTAGCATGAAGAGCATTCTTTCTCCATAATTCATTTGTAAGTAATGCAGTAAACTGGCAAGAAATATAGCGCATTTTTGATGATAGTTGAGCTGACTGCTTGCGAATATAGGCTGCAGCAGCAAAAAGTTCTTTACGAAAAACTACGACACACTCTCCCATCATTAAGCCGTTTTTTGTTCCTCCAAAGCTTAGAATATCAATTCCACAGTCAACAGTTAGTGCTTTCAAGCTACAGTTTAATGCTGCCGCAGCGTTAGCAAGTCGGGCACCATCCATATGAACAAAAATGTTATTTTGATGAGCCAATTCAGTAATTGCTTGTATTTCATCAGGAGTATATATTGTACCTGCCTCCGTGCATTGAGATATGTAGATAACACCTGGTTGAGAATGATGCTGATTTCCTATACTATGTAAATGTGGCATAATTAACTCAGGGGTAAGCTTGCCATTTGATGTATGTATTGGAATTATTTGACATCCGGTTGCTTTTACCGGTGCGCCACACTCATCTACATAAATATGTGATATATCTGTACATATTATACTATTATGAGGGTTAGTAGCTAGTTGAAGTGAAATGATGTTACTTCCTGTTCCATTATATACAAATAGCGGCAAGCAATCATCGCTGAATGTTTTTTTTATCATCATTTCAGCTTCTTCTGTCCAAGAGTCATCCCCATAGGCCATAGCGTGATTGCTATTAGCTTCAATAATAGCTTGCATAATTAATGGATGAACCCCGGAATGATTATCAGATGCTAAACTTCTCATGATTAGTATGTTATTAATATAATATTGATATATAAAAGAGATTAAAACTTCTAGTGTAGATCTTTTTACTACTTTAAAGCTCTATTCTTGCTCAAAATTATGAATAATACAAGCACTAAAGAAGTTAAATCAATGAAAACATGTAGTCTTAAAAAAATAATCTTTTAAAAACCAACACCGTTTTTCAGTGTTTGAATTTTTAAAAGATTATTCAATTTTATAGCTAACAGAAATTTCATATTAGCAAAAAGGGTTAAACTAACTATTTAGCTTCCCATTCATAATCAACATATTTCCAATTGAATTTGTCTTTTTTATCTACCTCAACTATCATAAAGCCTTCTTCTGTTTTATGGAATGCACCTCCCCACCAGCCGGCGCAAACAGCTCCCCCGGTTACATAGTAAACATCTTTGGTAAATATTTCCTCATGGATGTGCTGATGACCCTGTAATACGAGTTTTAAGTTATATCCTTCAAAAGTTTTTAAAAGCTCTTGATAGTTGCCAATAATATCTATAAATGCATACCTTCCTTCTACTATTGGATAATACAACGAATATACCGGCACATGCGTAGAAACGACAATAGGTTTAGTTTTGGGGATTTTCGACAGTTCATTTCTCAACCATTCCATTTGCTTTTCACCAATAAATAAATCCCCCTTATCTGTTTTTTGAACGGAATTTAAAACAAAGAATTGTACATTTTTATAATCAAAAGTATAGTATGAATTACCAAAATAAGTGTTGAACAATTCATCTCCTTCAACAAATCCGTTTTCTTGATCATAAAATCTATCATGGTTCCCAATAGTCGGATAGTATTTAATATTGGTTTTGTCAAAGGTTTCCTTATATATGGTGTAAAGGCTGTCAGAAACATCCCTATTCAAGCTGTGTCCCATGCCACTAACATCAATAACATCACCTCCTAGAATGATAAAATCTACACGTTGTTTTTTTACATGTTCTAAAGCTTGTAGCAGACCGTTATATCTATCGTTACCATTCTGTACATTCAGATGAATATCGGTCATAAAAGCAAATCTAATCTTCTTTGCAGCATTTGTTTCTGCTAATACTCCTAAATAAATAAATGAGGCTAAAGTCAATAAAAAGAGTTTGTTTTTCATAAATCTATAATTTTATTTTTTCGTTTTTATGCTAAAAGTAGCCATATTTCCTTTATGTTCAGTAGGCCAAAATAGCAGACTGGTGATTATCGACCAAAAAGCTTGTTGATGAGGTCGGTCCTTTTGAGTTGATTAAGAGATTTTTTGATGGAGTTGCGATATTCGGGCAAATACCAGAAAAAGAATTTGCGTTGCCCCAATTTTTCTTCTTTTGTCTTTGCACAATATACTTTTTCTAATGTATATGGATGATAGCCGGTATAGTAGATTTCTGTTGCTAGTGTCATAGGTGTTGGCGTAAAGTCTTGAACTTGCTCCAGCTGAAAATGGAGTTTCTTAGTTTTTATGGCTAACTCTGCCATATCAATTTCGGTACAACCTGGATGACTGGATATAAAATATGGAATAAGTTGCTGACGGAGGTTATACTTCTTATTAATTCGCTCAAAGTCGTCCTTAAATGTATGAAAAGTTTGAAATGAAGGTTTCCTTATCATATTCAGTACATTCTTTTCTGTATGCTCAGGAGCTACCTTCAAACGACCTGAAACATGTTTCTCTATCAATTCTTCTACGTAAGCTTTTGCTGAACGATTTAGTTTATCATCCTTATATTTATGCATAAACAAGTCATAACGGATGCCGCTACCTATATATGAACGCTTAATATCAGGGAGTTTATCAACAGCTTGGTATAAGTCAAGTAGAGGTTGATGATCTGCATTCAAATTTGGACATACTACCGGATGTATGCAAGAAGGCTTTTTGCATGTTTTACATATAGATTCATCTTTACCTTGCATTTTATACATATTTGCTGAAGGTCCACCAAGATCAGATAGATTACCTTTAAAATCAGGTAGTTCTTTTATTTTCTCAACCTCTTTAAGTATAGATGCTTGACTTCTTGAAATCACTCTTTTTCCTTGATGTGCAGATATTGTACAAAAAGCGCAGCCACCAAAGCATCCTCGGTGTATATTGACCGAAAACTTAATCATTTCGTATGCCGGGATGACTTTCCCTTTATATTTGGGATGTGGCATTCGCGTATAAGGGAATTCATAGCTTTCATCTATTTCCTTTTCAGTCATGGGTTGAAAAGGAGGATTGACTATAATTACTTTCTCCCCCACCCGCTGAACTAGTCGAGATGCTTCGTACTTATTGGATTCTTCTTCAATTATTCTAAAGTTCTTTGCTTGCTTCAATTTGTCTTTTAAGCATTCTTCGTGCGCATAAAGCTCTATATCGTTCGGTCCTTTAGTAAAAGCCTCTTTAATATATGCAGTTTGATTGATTTCTTTTAAAGACTCAAAAGGTCTTCCTTTTTGAAGTTCCGCAATTATAGCTCGTAAAGGCTGCTCACCCATGCCATAAACTAACAGATCTGCTTTACTATCAATTAATATACCGGGGCGCAACCGATCTTGCCAGTAGTCGTAATGTGTTAACCTTCGAAGTGAAGCTTCAATTCCACCTATAATCACAGGGACATCAGGATAAAGCTCTTTCAGAATATTTGTATAGACAATACTTGGATAGTCCGGTCTCATTCCGGCTCTTCTATCAGCTGTATAGGCATCATCACTTCGTAAACGCTTGTTAGCTGTATAGTGATTAATCATAGAGTCCATAGCCCCGGGAGATACTCCAAAGAAAAGACGAGGGCGCCCCAATTTTGTAAAATCCCTGTAATCACCTCGCCAATCCGGCTGGGGTACAATAGCTACGCGTAAACCAAGCGATTCAAAAAGTCTCCCAATGACGGCAGCTCCAAATGAAGGATGATCAACATACGCATCGCCACTGAAAAGAATGATATCCAGATACTCCCACCCTCTCAGCTCTACCTCTTTTTTAGTTGTAGGAAGCCAATCCGTTAGTTGATAACGTTTATTTACTGAAGAACCCCCTGCCATACATAATAATCTTTAAATACTTCTGCCACATTCACCGACTTATCAAACAGGCCATATACAGAAGAACCGGATCCTGACATGCAAGCATAGAGTGCTCCCACATCATAAAGTTGAGCTTTGATAGCAGCTATTTCAGGGTAAAGGGCAAAAACCGATTTTTCAAAATCATTCAATAATTCGTCTTTCCATTGTTCTATGGGAAGTTGTAGTACTTCACTAAGCATTTTTCTTGAAGGCATGGGTTGAATCATAGAATAGGCCTCCTTAGTAGAAACAAATACATCCGGCTTTACAATGACTATATGTGTACCTTTTAAAGAAAATTGAATAGGTTGAAAGACATTGCCTATACCTGTTGCGAACACAGGCTTATTATCAATGAAAAAAGGACAATCAGCACCTATTTTCGCAGCTATAACTTTTAATTTCCCAGAACTGAGTCCTAGTTTATGGTAGTCGTTTATTATATTCAAAGTGGCTGCTGCATCTGATGACCCCCCACCCAAACCAGCTCCGGAAGGGATTTTTTTAGTTAGATGAAGATTAAAAGCTGTTGAAAATGGAACTTCTTTTTGCAAAGCATCTAATGCTTTTATAACTAAATTATCTTTTTGATTTCCTCCTATAGATATACCGGATAAATGAAAAGAAAAAGAATCTGCCGGAGTAACTTCTAACGCATCACAAAGAGGAACCGGATAAAAAACCGTTTCTATATTATGGTAACCGTCTGCTCTTTTAGATACGACATGTAAGCCTAAGTTTATCTTTGCGTTGGGGAAACGTATCATTTAGTTTTTTTCTTGGAACGTGAAAAACCGTTTCTATTCGCAGAATGTCCCTTTTTATTACTATTGAACCGTCCTTTCTTAGGGTTATTTTTTTCAGGTTCATACAAAGGAGATTCACCTAAAGAGATATCAACGGGAATTTTATAGATTTCTTTTCCTATAAACTTTTCAATCTGACTAAACTTGTATTGTTCTTCTACAGAGACGAATGTAATAGCAAGACCTTTGCCGCTTTTACCTCTAGCCGTTCTGCCTATTCGGTGCACATAATCTTCAGCATCTTGCGGTATGTCATAGTTAACTACTAGCTTAATATCATTAATATCGATTCCTCTGGAAACGACATCAGTGGCAATTAACATCTCAACATTTCCGCTTTTAAAATCTCTCAAGACTTGTTCCCGCTCCGACTGCTCCAGGTCTGAGTGTATTTCAGCTACGCTCGCGTGTTTTCTTTTCAGTAGCTTCGTCAATTCTTTCACTTTCATTTTCGAAGAAGAGAAAACTAAGACTCTTTTCGGAGGATTTTTAACAAATAAAGAGTCAAGAATATGCACCTTTTGAGGTTCATAACAGATGTATGCAGTTTGCATAATGCTATCTGGTGGACGGGATATAGCAATTTGCACCTCTTCCGGAGATTTTAAAATAGTTTTAGCCAGTTGTCTTATTTTTGGGGGCATGGTAGCTGAAAACATAAGTACTTGGCAAGTTTGAGGCAAGTGTTTATATATTTGCATGATGTCTTCATAGAAGCCCATATCTAACATGCGGTCGGCCTCATCAAGAATAAAGAATGAAACTTTAGACAAATCAACCGTAGACATATTTAAATAGCTTATTAAACGTCCTGGCGTGGCTATTACGATATCTGCCCCTTTTTCTAATCCGCGTTTTTGCTGCTCCCACACAACGCCATCTGTTCCTCCATATACAGCGACTGCCGAAATAGAAAGATAATATGAAAATCCTTCTATTTGTTGGTCTATTTGCTGCGCTAACTCACGGGTTGGAGCCATTATAATTGCATTAACAGCATCAACCGGATGATTACCTTTGCTCAACTCATTAATTAGAGGCAATACATAAGCAGCCGTTTTACCTGTTCCTGTTTGTGCACAAGCGATTAAATCTTTTCCTTCTAAAATAATTGGTATGGTTTGTTCTTGTATAGGAGTTGTTTCGTCAAAATTCATGGCATATAAGCCATCAAGAACAGTATCTTCTAAGTCTAAATCCTCAAATTTCATCCGTAGTTTTTATAATGTATACAAAGATACTTAATTATCTGCTTTTTGAATAATTTGCTACAGGATAACTTTCCTGATATTTAAGTAGATTTGAGTATTGTTGTGTTTGAATTGGGCTAATATGTTGAGTTGATACTTCCAATACCGAGGTATCGTAGAATATACTTAATTGACTAACACTTTTCTTTTACCAAAAAAGAAGCGTGAAATTTTCAAATAATCCATCATAAAAGCAATTCCTAAAGAACCTCCAATCGACAAAGATAAAGCTGCCAGCATAAAGCAAATAGCCGTAGGGTCAAAGCTAAACAAAGGAATAAGTAATTTGGATAACATAGTAAATATGGGCGAAAACAAAAGAATAACCAAGGTGTTTTTACCTATATAAAGAGTCATTTGTTTTACTTTCTCAGCAAGATAAGGATAGATAAACAAGAGTAAATTAATAACAAAATAAGTAATAGCTATACCTCCTATTGTAGCACGATTTAAATTTTCAGGAAAAACACATAGTAGGACTAGTGGAACAATCACCCATATGGATGGCTTGAAAAGCAAAAGAAAAGAGATTTTACTTTGTCTTATAATTACACCTATCAAAAAATACATAGCATTGGCAAATACAACAATTTTCAAACTGTATGACAAAAGGAAAAAGACTGTTCCCAGTATAACTAGAGAGGATATATGGCTTAATCCCTTAATTTTATATATCAAAAAGTAGCAAAAGCTACATACGATTAAAGTATGCAAATACCAATAAGGTCCTATAGGATGCATAAAGACTTTATCAAGCAACACCACCAATGAGATAGTATCTACCGACTCCCTTACCGGAAGTATGGATGACATGACTACATAGCCTATTTCCATAATCGCATAAGGAATGAAAATCCATACCATTACACGTGAAAAAGTCTGAAAGCTTTTGTGGGGATTAGAAAGAAAACCGGAGATTAGCAAAAATCCCGACATATGAAAGGTGTATACAATTTGTTTAAGATAAGGATATTGGTCAGCAAATAAGACTAAATGAAACATAACCATTAAAATGATAAATACACATTTCAAAAAATCAATTTCTTTAATCCTTTCCATTCTTTACAACTCGTTTATCACAATCAGTATTAGATGACGGAATGAAAACTTAAATAATACCTTGCTCAACCATTCGAACCACTATTTCTATTTGCCGATCTTCCCCTTCCGGTTTATATTCGGACTTCAGACTTGCACCAAATAAGCCGGCAAAGATATTCCAGAATCCGGCTCTAAAACTCCCCAGGTAGGCTTTTAAAAGATTATAGCTAGACTGGTTACATTCCCTATCTATCAATTTAATAAGTAATTTTCCTTGAGAAAATGTTAGTTTTTTGAGCTCAGGTTTATATTCTTTAAACAGCTCCTTTTCCATCCGTTTCAAGTGTTTATCTCTTGCTTCATCGTCGGGCAATGTTTGCATATACTCATAGGTTTCGATGAGGGTGTTATAAACTAGTTTGGCATATGGATATGTTTTTTTGACATCACGCATCAGTTTGTCATACGCTCTTTCTTCTTTTTTGCTCTTAAAGCGGTATTTCCCATAAACATATACAGGTGGAAGTTGAACAACAGGAATCGTATCACGACCACTTACTTTATATACCTGCAACCTCTTTGGAGGTCGCTCCAAAGCTGTCACATCATATATACTCACCTTTTGGGCAAAAATGCTGTCGCAAACACTAACGAGTAATACGATAAGTAAATATTGAAAGATACGTTTCATTGCTCTGCAAAAATAAGTTTTTTCGGCATCCAACAGCTTGTTTTAGCGTATTTTATAGTAATTCTTAAGTGGTATTGTGTTTTTCGACTCTTTTTAATCTTTTAATCTGATAAGAAGCCCTTGTAAGACTGAACTTTAAAGCATAAAAAGAGGCTTTTATGAAATAAAGCGATGCGAGGGAATATAGATTTTATTTTCCTTGTTAGGTTTTAAAAAAGTATTAACTGGTTTATTGCTTTATCTGGGGAGAAAACGACTATTTTTCTACAATAGCCATCGATTTTATGCGAACATCTTTTATCGGACGTTCATTACCATCGGTTGGTACCATCTGAATTTTATGAACAGCTTTTATTCCGCTCACTACTTCACCAAAAATAGTATACTCACCATCTAAATCCGGATAGCCACCTTTTAGCATATACGCTTCTCTTTGTTCGGGTGTGAAAGTAATACCTGTGGCTTTTTCCATTTTATCTAACTCCATTTCTGTAAAGAACTTGCCTGTTACAATGTAAAATTGCGTAGCAGACGATTCTTTATTGGGATTCTTTTCGTTTGAAATACGCGCAGCACACAGTTGCCCTGATTGATGAAAATATTTAGGATAAATAATTTCTGCCGGAATTCGATTTAAAGAGTCTGCTATTCCTAGTTGTTCTCCTTCAGCCGCATTTTTAGACTTTGGGTCGCCACTCTGAATAATAAATTGCTTGACCACACGATGAAATAGCAACCCATCATAAACTTTATCATGAACGTTTTTGATAAAGTTATCTCGATGTAATGGGGTATCATTATATAGTTTGACTTTTATTTTCCCTTTATCCGTATCAATAAGCACCAACGTTTCTTTATTTTCAGCTTCCTGGCTCTTTTGTTGTTGTGCTTGTACAAACACTGTACTCGTTAAAAAAAATAGAAATAATATGATTGTTAGTTTTGCTTTCATCTTCTTTTTTACTTAGAAAAAGTAACTATAATAGCCCTTATTAGGGCTTATGCAAACATACTGAAAAAAGAAATAAAATGAGATAAGAAAAGCAGTAATCCGATATCAGCTAATTTCTTTTAACCATTTTTCAGCCAAAACAACTGTTTCAGGTTTACCTACGTCTAGCCAATCTAAATCTTTCGCTACATAACTTTTTATTTTCGCTTTTGCACAAATAGACAGGTAAAAGTGAATAATAGAGAATTTGCCCGTCCATTCATCCATCCAGTCAAAAATATTTTGAGAAATAACATGAATACCTCCAAAGGCATATTCATCATAGCGAGAAGGATCAAAATTAGGATAAAAAGATTTTATTTCATTCGTATCCCTATTTCTCCAACCACATAGCGTATTTTCATTAAAGAGTAGATAGCGTGATGTGTTTCGCTGACTGACAAGCAAAGTAGCCGTAACATCATCTTCATTGCTGGCGTGTTCTTCATATAAAGCCTTCAAATCAAGATTGGACAAGATGTCTACATTATGTACGAGGAATGGCTCATTGCCCTGAAGATATACCTGAGCTTTTTTAATTGCTCCTCCTGTATCAAGCAGATAATCTCTTTCGTCCGATATATTTATATCTACTCCGAAATTGTTGTTAGCACGAAGAAAATCAAGGATTTGTTCACCAAAATGATGAATGTTGATTATTAAATCAGTGAATCCACAGGCTTTAAGCTTTAATATAACATGCTCCAGCATAGGTTTACCATTTATAGGTACTAAAGCTTTAGGAGTAGTATCCGTCAAGGGTTTTAAGCGGTTACCAAGACCGGCTGCAAATATCATTGCTTTCATCTTACTCTAAATAATTGTTCTAAATTTTGTTCTCTATGAATCAATTCGACTTTTATTCCAAACTTTTTATACAGATACTCTGCCATGTGTTGTGCACAATACACTGAGCGGTGTTGCCCTCCGGTACAACCAAAAGAAACCATCAAGTTGGTAAAGCCTCTGTCTATGTATCTTTTTACGGAAGGCTCGACCATTTCACGGGCTTTGTCCAAGAATACATCAATCTCACCACTTTCTTTCAGAAACTCTATAACAGGCTCGTCAAGCCCCGTAAAATGCCTATATCGTTCATATTTCCCCGGATTGTCAATAGCCCGACAATCAAATACAAATCCTCCACCGTTTCCGCTTGGATCATTGGGTATTCCTTTTTTGTAAGCAAAACTCACTACACGTATGACAAGAGACTGACGAGCTATGTCGTCAGAAAATTGCTTCATTTGAGTGAGTTCATATAATACTTTATACAAATAGGGATATTCTTCAAATTCTTCACTAAGAAGCTCATATAAATTCTTGATGGCAAAAGGAACACTTTGCATAAAATGAGGTTTCTTTTCAAAATACCCCCGATATCCATAAGCTCCCAAAACTTGAAGTATTCTAAATAAGACAAAATGCCTTAACTGTTTCAAGAAAAGCTCTTTATTGACCGGCATATATCGACTCAGCGAATTCATATACACTTCCAGCAAGTGTTCTTTCAAATCTTGCGGATAGGCTGCCTTAGCCTGCCATAAGAAAGAAGCTACGTCGTAATAGACAGGTCCTCTCCTACCACCTTGAAAGTCGATAAAATAAGGCTCTCCGTCTTTAATCATTACATTTCTTGACTGAAAATCACGATATAAAAAGGTATCTGATTCACATTGCAACAGCACATTGCACATTTTCATAAAGTCATCTTCCAGTAAGTTTTCCTGAAAATCAAGTCCGGTTGGTTTTAAAAAACAATATTTGAAATAGTTTAAGTCCCATAAAATAGATCTTTCATTAAACTCCGGTTGAGGGTAACAATATGAGTAGTCTAGGTTTTTAGCCCCATTGTACTGAATTTCAGGTAAAAGATGAATCGTTTTGGCTAGCAGAGCTGTTTCTTCAGCATTAAAGACACTGCTCTTACGCCCTCTCTCTATCGCTTCAAACAAAAGCAAATCACCTAAGTCTTCTTGAATATAATATTTAAAATCATCAGAAACCTTCAGCACCTTCGGCACTGGTAATCCTGATTCGTGAAAATGGTCGGCTAAATATATAAATGCTTTATTTTCATCTATCGAAGTTCCGCTAGCTCCAATCAAAGAGCCGGAGGGAAAATGGACACGAAAATAACGGCGATTAGAACCGGAAGAAGGAAGTTCGATACATTCAGTTACTTTTTCATCTGTATACTCTTCCGCTAGTCGCTTAATTGCATCACTTATCATATCTTTTTTGTTTTTGTAACGAAAATACAACTTTATACACAGATTCAGCCATAAAAGCAGTAAAAAAAATGTGCTTATCACGATTCAGCTTAAAAGCATTTTTACATCTGCTTACAGCTAAAGCATATAAGGTAAAGAAGAGCCGATTCATAGATTTTATAAAGTAAATAAGAATTGAATTTCTAAAGAAAATAGTACATTTGCCACTTATAATTAAAGAGATGCGGGATATACTAACAAAAACAGGCCAATACATACGCAGGTTTATTGACTTCTTTTACCCTCCTTTTAGTAAGTTCATGCCTATTTCTATGTTTAGATATGGGGTAACGGGAGTTGCTAATATGGTATTTGACTGGATACTATATTTCGTTATTTACAATTATATTCTTCAACATCAAGACCTTAATCTAGGTTTTGTAACATTAAGCTCTATTATAGCAGCCTTAGCATTCTCTTTCCCCATATCATTAATAACGGGTTTTCTATTGCAGAAATATGTAACCTTCACCAGTTCTACTCTAAAAGGCAAGACTCAATTGGTGCGATACATTACGGTCGTAGGTATCAATTTAACTATCAACTATTTTGGGTTGAAATTATTTGTAGATGTATTTCACTTCTTCCCCACTCCGGCCAAAATGACCGTTACGATTATCTGCACGCTGATAAGCTATATAGCACAAAAAAAGTTTACATTCAAATAATGAGTCTTAATCCATTCGGATATACTCAGCGATAGACAGGAAGTTGCGTTCAAGTATCCACATGTTTTTTGCCATAAATGAAAAGAATGTACCCCAATCTTCTCTTCTGTGGAAGTCTATTCCTATGTGCTGTGTGTAAATACGAGCCACTTGTTTACCCGTATCACGCACATATAAAATATCCCAAATGAGTCCTTCAGGAAAATCTTTCTCCAGACTATCCTTATACCAGGTAAGACGCTCAAACATTTCTAAACGATCATTTTCATTCTTATGATTGACTTCTAAGATTACGTATGCACCTTTACGTGTAGCATCAAATTTTAGCTCAACCCCTTTAATCTTTGTATCGTAAAGTATCCAGGTCTTTTTCCGGTTTTTCAGTGCCGGTTGAAGGGAACTGTATATACCAAAACTTTCCCAAAACTCTTTTTTTAAGCTTTTCAGTTCTTCTTTTGAATACATTCAGCTCTTATCTATAAAAACTTTTCTTATTCACATGAATCACCTCACCAAACTCAGCGAGCTTTTTCATATCCATGCGATGCTTGTTCCCCACTACGATATAAACCGGTGTTTCCCCATATAGATATTGCCGGTAGAAGCTCATTATGTCCTCCATGGACATTTGTTGTACGGCGGCAAACAGGTCTTTGTTGGGGTCAGACAAATATCCGTCATTCAAATAAGAGGCAATTTTAGTTGAAATGTCTCGTAAGTTCGGATAGTTATTATTGATTTGATTCAAAATTGACTGCCTCACCGAATTAATTTTATCCGGTCGTTCGGGCATTTCGCGGATGAGTGAATCAAGTACAGCAATAGCATCATTTGTTTTATCATTTTGTGTAGATAGAATACAAACAAATGAAATCGGATCTTGAATGTTTTTTAAGGGTGGCAATTGACATCCTCCATAAGTAAAGTATGCAAAAGAACGGTATTCACGTATTTCTTGAAATAAGATAGATGTACGGTCTATCCCAAAATAGTTGGAGAACAACTTAGAGGCGTGTCGATCTTTTTCTGATTCAACCGGTCGACCTTGCATATAACAATACACAATGCTTTGAGAAACATCAGGCATATGATAAAAAAAGACCTTCTGCTTGTCGTACACTTGGGTAGTGCGTTTGTAAGGGTTTGATGATGGGATAGATACATCATCCACATTAAAGTAGTGCTTGATTCTTTCTGATACTCGTTCTGTAGGTAAAGAGCCGCAATAGTGCAAGTC
Organism: uncultured Parabacteroides sp.; assembly: GCA_964610765.1. Lineage (GTDB taxonomy): Bacteria > Bacteroidota > Bacteroidia > Bacteroidales > Tannerellaceae > CAZSWS01. The sequence goes on along the minus strand of CAZSWS010000006.1, from coordinate 8,023 downwards.
GCACGATATTTTTTGGATTTTTCGGAACAGATCTACTAAGTCTTTTCCTTTCATCTTTTTAATCTCTTTCAGCGAGTATTTACGTAGGTAAAAAGATTCTTTTCCGTACTTAACATATTCAAACAAGGCAGATGCCACTTCATTACTTGATTTAAAAAAAGCTTTTTCTGTAACCTTCGCATCGTCTATAAGCATTTTAACCCTGTTCTCGTCAGCTTTAGGAGAATGAAAGAAATGAGAAACGGTACGCATTGTTTCATCAAAATTTCGGTCGAATCCGCTTACTTTTACAACAAACTCCTTATCATCCACATCAAACATCAAAGTGCTTCCAAGCGTTTGCAGCCTTGTTCGCAGTTCTTCAAATGAATAGGTTTCTGTGCCGATAAAAGGCAGATAAGAGACCAACTGTTTTAATGTTGGACAAGCCGTTTGACCTATTTGAAAATTAAAATTCAAGGTAAATATGTCATTCACCGGGTTTTTAACAGAGTATAAAGATAAATACTCATTCAAACGTACCAGTTGAGCATCATTGTTCACATCTATAAAGCGAGGAGAAAGTTCTCTTATCGGAAGTTTTTCTAACTCACGAGAGAATTCAGAAGAAGAATCTGCATGTTGGGGTGTTATAGGTGCTAAATTAGGTTTGGGTAAATTGTCTTTAGGGTATTTACCCGTTTTCTTTTTAACGTATAAATAGTTAGCACCAAAATAACGATTGGCCACTTGTACTACGTCATCTTTAGTCAATAGACTTAGGCTATCCAACTCTTCTAAGTACTCTTGCCAGCTTTTTCCTTGTGAAAACAACCTAATCATCACTTGCGAACGAGAGCTGATATCTTCCAAGCCGGACATGTGTTGCCTGAGTTGTTCTAATTTAAGGCTATTGAATATCTCTTCTGAAAAATCTCCGTTTTTTATTCGGTCTATTTCATTCCAAACAAGTTTTTCAGCCTTACGATATGATTGTACAACCAGTTTCGGTGCTACAAATATAGCCAAGAGCCCTGCATCATTCAATCCCTCATGTAATGACATGGCAACCATCACTTTACGATCGACTGTTAGTTTGTCAAAAAAACCGGTACCATTCGTATTATTCAAAATACCTACAGCAATAGTTAGAGCCGATTGATCCGGATGATTGGCAGGTACGCCTCTAAATCCAAATGCAGCCGCTTTAATGATGGGTATAGGAAATTTGACTGTTGTCTTTTCTCTTCCTTTAAAGGGAGGTGGAGGAGGAATCTCTCTATGGGGAGCTTTTCCTACCGGTATGCGTGAAAACGTTTTTTCTAATAATGGAAGAATACTTTCCGAATCAAAATCACCACTTAATATAAGTCCCATATTAGAGGCAACATAATATTCTTCAAAGAACTTATACATCTCTGACAAGCGAGGGTTCTTTAAGTTAGCCGTGCTTCCTATAATGGGGTAAGCATACGGGTGTGGATAGAAATAACGTTCCGTGAGGCGTTCTATGGCCTGTCCGCCTATATAGTCCCCATGCATGTTTCGCTCTTCATAAACGGTTTCCAGTTCACTCTGAAACATGCGAAAAACAGGAGATATCAGCCGCTCACTATTGATGGCTGCCCATTGGGCTATATATTGTGGAGAAAATGTGTTGTAATAGACTGTATAGTCATACGAAGTACCTGCATTCAGTTTGCTGCCTCCATATTTTGAGATTAATCTGTCAAACTCATTGGGGATGACGTAGTCTGCCGCCTTTACACTCAGATAGTTTATTTCTCGTTGTAGCTTTTCACGCTTCTCTTCTGTATCTGCAAAGGTTAGCTCGTCGTATCTTCTAGCTATAGCATCTAAATATACTTTTTCGGCTTCATAATCAATCGTCCCAATCTTATCTGTCCCTTTAAACATAATATGTTCAAAGTAATGTGGGATTCCGGTGTTTGGACTGTCTTTAGAACCTGCTTTCACAACTACTGCACCAAAAACTTTGGGCTGACTATGATCTTCATTCAGCCAAACAGTCATTCCATTGCTCAGTTTCAGTTCCTTGACTTGCAACATGTCAGGAGTTTGAGAACGTAATAAATCAGAGTATAAAAGAACCGACATGAATAGAAGTATATATTTCATTATATAACTATGTTCACCTTAATTTAATAGAGAATTCATAGTTGATGGACAAAATTAGCAAAACTCTTCGATTTTGAGCAACAATGAGTGAAAATAGCATTTAATTACTGGCTTTGGCGAGTGATAGAGAGGATTATTCCCAACGAATCAATTCGATGAGTCTTTGTGCTTGATATGCATTTGAATAAATCGGGAAAAGCAGTGTTTTTCTAGCTTCAATATCTTCCTCTGTGAAGGGGCGTTGCATCATGCGCTCTACAGTTCTCAGCATATCGTCCGGCGAGTCTGTAATACAACATATTTCATCCAATCCACTTCCGCTCAACATCACATGGTTTACCACCGTATATCTTCCGGCAAAAAGGCTGTTAAGCAGTTTCAACTTTAGTCCGGTAGCTTGAAAAGTGATTAACAAGTGGATGTGTGCTTCGCGAATTAAAAACTCCATACGCTCTTCATCCGGATTGGCTTCAAGCGTTATATTGGGATACATTTCTACTGTTTTAATTAATTTATTCGAAGGGTTCATTCCTGCAATAACGCATGGATAAGGAAGTTTGCGAAAAACATAATTAATTAAATAAAGAGCCGCTTTCTCATTCTCTTTGACTGAAAGATTGCCATGGTAGAGGATGAAGTCAGAATGCCCGGGCAATGATGTAATCTCCGTATTTGCATGAAAGCACGGCACAAACTCTACATGTATTCCGGGGTAGCGAGAGCGAAAATAATCAGCATCAGCTGTTGATACACAAATTGTAAGGTCTGCATTTTCAACAATCGACTCGTAGCGTTTCAGTCGATGAGCCTCTATGTTAAAGAACAGTTTATTAATCAAGTGTGAATCTGCTTTGGCTTGTTCTTTAAAATAATCATGTTCAATATTGGCTTCTCTAAATACTAAGAATCTTTTTTCAAACGCTTTATCTGAAAGCAAATAAGTACTGTATAACCCTTCCATTAAGATGGGATGATTATCTTTTAGTAGCCGTGCACGCAACTCCGGATTAATTCGTGTATTAACATTATATGGAAGTGTAGTCAACAATGCTGACAAACCACTTTTTCGTGGATAATAGTAGACTTTCTCACACATCTTTTCCAATTCATCGGAATGTTCTCTGCCATACTCAAAGCAGTGTAATAAAATCCGCACACCTTGTTCAGACAAAGCTTTGATTTTATAAAAGACATCTATCACCCCTCCGTAGTTGGGTGGATAAGGGATGTCAAATGAAATGATATGTAGAAACTTATCCATAGTCTGCTTTCACTTAATGACTGGTTTATAACAGGTCATATTGGTTTATATGCGAATGTTAGCAGTAAATGTAAGAGAAATACCGTCTGGGTATTTCAAACGCATCTACTTGCAAAGATTATTGCGAGTCAAGCTTTTTGAGAATATCAAGATATAGTTCTTTTTCGTATGTTTCGTTGAGTGTTGAAAAAGCCGTTGTATCCCATTGTAAGACCGCCTCTCCCCTATTCATTTTTACTGAATCTATCAGAGAATAAGCATATCTTTTTGCGTCTTCGTAATCCAACCCCATGTGCTTTTTGCTACTTAACGAGTTATCTCTGATAGTAACAGGATGCAATAGCAAAGGAGTTACCTGCTGGTTGGCCGGATTAATCCAATGAACAGCACGAGAGGTACCCAGTTTAAATCCGGACACATCAAAATATCCCATTGTAAAATCTTCTTTAATTCCGGCTTCTATCAAATGATGATAATCTTCCGGATCGCGAGAAGTTAACAGCCTGTTTCTGCTAAGTGTAACCGGCTTACCTAAAGCATCTTCTAAGTGCATCTTTTCTGCCTGAACAATAGTAGGATCATAGCCTGCCTCATAGCTGGCTAGCAATCCTATTTGCACATTATATTCGTGGCACAATGCAAATAAAGTGCGCATATCTTTTCCTTTCAGCGTATAAAAAGGCTTGTCTTTTTTGTGTGTCCCCCCTGATTTAAGAAATAATACTGTATCTACCATATCATTTCCCAGACTTACTTTTAAGTTTTGATTCATTGCAAAAATATCCGGGAACGTATAGTATTTATCTTGCGCAAGGGGCTTCATTCTTTCTTTTATAGCCTGCATAAAAAAACGTCCTTGGCTTATTTCGCGCATCATGCTTTTCCAGGAACGATTAAAGAAAGGATTCAACACATCATGCGTAAGATAGATCTTTTGTATTTCTTCAGCGGGTTCATTGATAGCTACCCCTACCTCTCTGAGCCATGTTCTTAACAGACGACCATACTCATCTACTACCGGGCGATTCAAAAATCCAGCCTTGTAGGCTACAGATTTCTTTGCCGGAAAGCGTCCATGTTTATCTCTTTTTTTTATGCGAGTTGCTTCTTCATAGCGAGAAAGATAATAATAGGAAGCTGCAATAATATCTGCATAAACCACTAGCGTGTCTTTATGCTTTTCAATTTTTTTTGAACCAAAAAGAATAGGTGTAGTATCTATATAATCAAATGGTTTCCGTGGGCGTGAAGCTTTCGTGCCATAAACTCCTTCTTCAAAGAAAGAAGAGGGATATACAACTACTTTATAGTTGGTAAACTCCCGCTCGTCATCTGTATAGCCAACAAGTTTATCTATGTCTGAAGTTTCATTATCTTCTACACCTAGTAAAAAACGTACAATGTACTTTATGGTTTTATCCATAGTTGCTTTTGTATAATTAAGAAAAAATAATATACCGATGCCTATGTCTGCTAATTTCCGTAGGCATATATAGCTTTTCTATGGCGAAAAAGATGTTTTTTCGTCATAGAAAAGTATATATATATTTATGCATTACTTACTTATCCCCGCAATGCTTCAGCTATTAAAGCTTCTATTTCATCAGCCAACTCAGGGTTGTCACTGATTGTCTGTTTAGCTGCATCTCTACCTTGTCCTAGCTTCGTGTCACCATAGCTATACCAAGATCCGCTTTTTTTCACGATGTTCAGTTCAGCTCCTAAATCGATTATTTCACCCGATTTGGAAATTCCTTCACCAAACATAATATCAAATTCAGCTTTTCGGAAAGGAGGTGCTACTTTATTTTTAACCACCTTCACACGTGTTTGTGTTCCTTTGATGTTTTCACCATCTTTTAGTGTGCCAAACTTTCTAATGTCTAATCTTACAGAAGCATAGAATTTCAAAGCATTTCCTCCGGTAGTTGTTTCCGGATTACCAAATACCAAACCGATTTTATCACGAAGTTGGTTGATAAACACACAGGTCGTATTTGTTTTGCTAATTGCTGAAGTCAATTTTCTTAAAGCTTGCGACATCAAACGTGCTTGTAGCCCCATTTTGCTATCACCCATTTCTCCTTCTAACTCTGCTTTAGGAGTTAGAGCAGCTACCGAGTCAATAACGACAATATCAATAGCAGAAGAACGAATCAGTTGTTCGGCTATTTCCAGTGCTTGCTCACCACTATCGGGTTGAGATATGAGCAGATTGTCAATATCAACCCCTAGCTTGGCTGCATAAAAGCGATCAAAGGCATGTTCAGCATCAATAAATGCAGCAATACCACCGTTTTTTTGTGCTTCAGCAATAGCATGAATGGCTAGTGTTGTTTTACCGGACGATTCAGGACCATATATCTCAACGACACGTCCTCTGGGGTATCCACCCACTCCTAAAGCAGCGTTCAAACCGATAGAACCCGAGGGTATCACTTCTATATTCTCAATTACTTCATCACCTAGTTTCATGATAGAACCTTTGCCATAGCTCTTTTCTATCTTATCCATAGTGGCACGAAGTGCTTTTAGCTTCTCGCTGTCCGCTGTTTTCACTTCTTTATTTTCTGCTGTCACGTCCTTACTTTCTTTTGCCATGAATTTTATGCTTGTTTTAAAATCTGATTTGCGTGTTCTTTCGTTTTAATTTCTTTTGGTGTAAATGTTTTTTCAACGACTCCTTCTTCATTAATCAAGAAGGTGGTGCGTAGTGTACCCATATATTTTTTACCATACATGCTCTTTTCAGCCCATACGCCAAATTGCTGCATGAGTTGCATTTCTGTATCGGCTATCAGTCTGAAAGGTAAATTATGCTTAGCAATAAATCCTTGATGAGACTTTTCGCTGTCTTTACTTACCCCTATTACTTCATAACCTAAATTAAGCAGTTCGTCATGTCCATCTCTCAGACTGCAGGCTTGCGCTGTGCACCCGCTGGTATTGTCTTTCGGGTAAAAGTATAAAATAATTTTTCGACCTTTATATTCACTACTGTAAACTTCTTTACCGTCTTGATCTTTTCCTAAATATTCAGGAATTCGGTCTCCTACGTTGATTGCCATATTATAATTCTAAATCTACATTAAACAATTCGTGCCAAGGTAAACCTTGCACATTCAATTCTTCCATAAATGGATCCGGATTAAATTCTTCCACATTGAATACTCCTGGTTTTTTCCATTTTCCTTCCAAAAAAAGTTTCGCTCCTATCATAGCTGGAACACCGGTCGTATAACTCACCGCCTGAGCGCCTGTTTCTTCATAGGCTGCTTTATGGCTACAGTTGTTATACACATAATAGGTTTGTTCTTTACCGTCTTTCAATCCACGAATACGGCAGCCGATAGAGGTTTCTCCCTCGTAGTTTTCTCCCAACTCACCGGGATCAGGCAATACGGCTTTCAAAAACTGAATAGGCACAATATCTACTCCTTGAAACTTAATCGGTTTGATACTGTCCATGCCTATATTCTGAATCACACGCAGATGCGTTAAATATTCTTGCCCGAAGGTCATCCAAAAACGTGCTCTTTTGATGGTTGGATAGTTAATTACCAAGCTTTCCAACTCTTCATGATACAGCAAGTAGGATTCTTTAGGTCCTATGTTTGGATAGTTCAACGGTTTATGAACGGATAGCGGATCTGTTTCAACCCATTGTCCATTTTCATAATATTTCCCGCGTTGTGTAATCTCACGGATGTTAATTTCCGGATTAAAGTTAGTTGCAAATGCTTTATGATGATCGCCGGCATTGCAATCCACAATGTCTAAATAATGAATTTCATCAAAGTGATGTTTAGCTGCATAAGCCGTGAATACACCCGTTACACCCGGATCAAAACCTGAACCTAAAATGGCGGTTAAGCCCGCTTTTTCAAATCGGTCGCGATAAGCCCACTGCCAACTATATTGGTATTTAGCTTCATCTAACGGCTCATAATTAGCTGTATCTAAATAGCTCACCCCGTATGCAAGACATGCGTCCATAATGGTCAGATCCTGATAGGGTAAGGCAAGATTCACTACAATATCCGGTTTGAACGACTCAAACAACTTTACAAGCTCATCCGGCTTGTCGGCATCTACTTGTGCCGTAAGCACGTTCATGTTTTTTATTTCGGCTGCAATCTTATCTGCTTTGCTCTTTGTGCGAGTGGCTATCATGATATCCGTAAAGACATCTGAGTTCATAGCCATCTTTTTCACAGCTACGGTGCTGACGCCACCGGCGCCAATAACAATTACTCTGCTCATCTGTAAATCTTATTTTTAAAATGAATAGATCATATAAAACGGATACATACAGTGTATATATCTGGTTGTACAAATATACAATTATTCTTCAACTTTGCAGACGACGATTTATGTTCTCTGATGCAATATTTTCATATCACAATTATCACTCCGTTAGATTTTGAGTGAGCTATCGTCAATTAATCACTCAAAAGCTTGTTGTAGTCAAGGTTGTTATGAAAATCTAAAACGCTTGTTCTTATTTGAAAACCAATACAAATACTCAAATAAATAAAATCGATTCATTTTTTCAGAATATGATAAGACTTACTGAGTCTTTGATTTTTGACACAGCTAAATTCGGGCAAAAAAAAGACTATAGAGATTTAGTAAAAAGTCTAT
>CAZSWS010000005.1:22322-64701 GCA_964610765.1 uncultured Parabacteroides sp. | reverse complement strand
TATATTTGCATCGTGGTTTTTTCATAATAGTATTAGATTTAAGGTTAACGAAATTGATTAAGGGGTGTCGTGAGACATCCCTTAATTGTTATTACCCCCTTTCATGACAAAATCCTCTCTTTTTATCCTTTAGTGTCCGATACAGGCTTATTCAGGTAGGCTATAATTGCTACATAGTTCATGGCTAATATGGAGACATTTTTCAGCCATTTTGATAATGCTTTAGCAACAATTCCTTTCAAAGGCTAAAAATAAGTCTTATATTTAATGCAGATTATTCACTTGGAATACATATGAATTGAATCCTATTAAAAAAAAATGAGAGCAAGCCTCCTAATCCAATTGAATATATCGTAAAAACAAATTAGGTATACCATCGAAAAATCGTACAAACTCCTATAAAGCTTGCTAAAGAAGCCCCAAAAGTAGGATTGCCGATGGATGCCGTATCAATATTAAAAGGAAATTATTATGCAAAAAGAAAAAGTGCTAATTACAGGTGCTAATGGTTTGATAGCTAGCCATACGGCTAAAATTTTAGTGAACAATAATTATGAAGTTAGATTTCTGACCAGATCACCCAAGGAGTCTAATGAGTACAGATGGGATCCGATGAATAAAGAGATTGATGAAAAAGCCTTGGAAGGTATAAGTTATATTGTTCATCTTTCCGGTGCTCCGTTTTATGATGGAACGCCTTTAACAGAAGAAAGGAAAAAACTGATTTGGGGAACTCGTATTGGAGCCAGTGAGTTGCTTCTTGAAAAACTAAAGAAGAAAAACATCCAGCTAAAAGCTTTTATTTCGGCCAGTGCATTAGGCTATTATGCTTTTACTGATGAGGCTAAGGCTATTGACGAATCGGGTAATATGGCAGATACATATGAAGCAGAACTGGTTGAGTCTTGGGAAAAGGCAGCGGATCAATTTAAAATAGATCATATTGCTGGTCGTGTTGTGAAGCTACGTATATGTTTAGTATTAGGGCCAAAAGCCAACATGTTTTTGAGCTTTAAAAATAAACTGGCAACTAATCCGGAAGCTTTTAAGAATGCAACAGATGCTTCTTATTTTCCTTGGGTACATGCTGACGATATGGGAGGAATGTTTGCTTACGCAGTTAGTAATAATGCTCTTGATGGTGTGTTTAATACAACAGCTCCCGGGGTTACAACGAGACAATCAATCTTTAAACTGATGTATTATGCTTCTGTAGAAGATTCGAAAAGTTTTAATGAAGTTGATACTTCTTTTAATGGTCAGTACTTAACATCAGATAAGATAGTACAAGCAGGTTATGTATTCAGATTCCCTGATATTAAATCTGCAATACAAAACTTGATATAATAAATTAAAATGACAGTATTATGAAACTAATAGCAGGTCCCTTTGTCCGCCTTTTTGTGTCCAGAGTAGAAACAGAAAAACTCTTAAATAGCTTTATAACTTTATTTGGTGGTAAGATTGATTTCCAATTTGATCATCATCCTTCCGAATCTACTGTTTATTCAATAAGTTCAGAAATAGGAAAATTTTCAATAACCTCTACAGATAAAGAAAATCCGGATTTTATTATCAAAACACGGGCAGTATATGTAGTTAAAGATATAGATGAAGTTTTGCTATCAGCTAAACAAAAAAGAATAGAAATAGCACAAGATAAAACTCCTGTTTCAGTAGGATTTCAATCTCGACTAAAATTATCCGAAAATAATTATATAGAGATTGTTCAATGGAGTGATGAGCATATTGCAAAATTAGAAAAAGCAGGATTCTTTGATTAAAGTGCTAGTTGGAATAGACGTTTGAAATGAAAATACTTGTTGTCTGATAAAGGTATTTTCTAAAAAAGTAAGGTCGAGTTTTCTCAATGTTTTGAGTCCTCGACCTTTTTTGGATATTATATTGTTTTTGAAACCATAAGATATTAGCCATGAGTAAAACCATTTTCCACTTTGACTGAGTTGTTCATATTCTTATGTTCTACAACATACTTAACGACTTTTTGCAAGAATATATTTTGCCTTTTAATTATGATTAATATATTTGAATAGAACCCGAAACCTTATTCCATATATGGAAAATCAGAATTCAAATACGGAAAAATTAGCAGATAATTATAAGGTGCCAAACCTGGAGAAAGGCTTGGCTATCATAGAATATCTATCACTGCATATCAAAGGACGCTCATTGCAGGAGATTAGAACCGCATTGGATATTTCTCAAACTACAACTTATCGAATTTTAAATACGCTAGTACGTCTTGACTACTTATTATATAATGAAGAAAGCAAGCGATACAAATTATCTCTTAAGGTCTTGAATTTAGGTTTCCGCTCTCTTAATGAACATAATTTATTAGAAACAGTACTTCCGCATTTGCGCGATTTACGTGACCGCGTAAAAGAAACAGCATGTTTTGGTGTGTTAGGTGATGAAAAAGGAATTTTTATAGAACAGGCACAAGGTGTACACACGTTTCACTTTGTTTTGTCACCCGGAAAACCGTTTGAACTGCATTGCTCAGCGCCCGGCAAGGCAATTATGGCCTATCTGCCCAAAACAGTCAGAGAAAGGTATTTATCTTATATGAAGTTTGAAAAATACAATGAACGAACCATAACTACCCGTAAGGCTTATTTAGAAGAACTAGATAAGGTGTATCAGCAGGGATATGCCATGGATAATGAAGAGGAATTAAGCGGAGTGATTTGTATAGGCGCTCCCATTATTAATTTCACCGGTTATCCATGCGGTGCTATTTGGATTTCCGGTCCTAAAGATCGGTTAACTACTCCTATTTTTAACCACTCAGTAGCTTCAATTAAAGAAGTAGCAGCAAATATATCACATGATTTAGGATTTATAAAAGCATGAAAAACATTACCTTATTTTTTGTAATACTCTCATCTTTCATTCTGTTTTGCAGTGTAACAATTACCTCCAAAAAAGAAGAAACCACTCCCTTCTTTTCAACAGATATAGCCTTAACAGATAAGGGAGAAATACTATTGACTCAAAAAGGGTTGCAACGTCTTGACTTATTCTCATCAGACGGTAAAACCTTATTAAACTCATACCCATTGAATGAAATACCTACGGGAGTCGTTTTTCATAACGGTAAAGCGTATGTAACTACATTTAGCACTCAGGGACAGTTGCAAGTAGTGAATCTTGAATCAGGGCAGATAGAGGGTGCTGTCTTGACCGGTTCGGGCACCTGTTTTCCACTTATCTCACCGGATGAGAAACATATATATGTATGTAATCAATTTGCGAACTCGGTGGTAGAGGTAGAACTTCAATCAATGAAAGTTACACGCCGGGTAGAAGTGCCACGTGAGCCTGTATCGGCTGTCACGACAAATGATGGGCGGTATATGTATGTTGTCAACTACCTTCCGGCACAACGAGCCGATCTCAACTACGTAGGGGGGTGCGTTTCAGTGATTGACTTACAGTCCTTTAAAAAGATCAAAGATATTTCCTTATCGAACGGAAGTAATGCTCTCCGGGGTATAACGATTACTCCCGATAATAAATATGTATATGTAGCTCATAATCTGGGACGTTATACAGTGCCTACCTCTCAACTACAACAAGGTTGGATGAACACGAGTGCTTTTAGTGTAATTAATGTAGAAGCACAAGCATTTGTTGGATCTGTTGTAACTGATGAACCGGAAAGAGGTGCTGCGGGTATTTGGAATATAGCATGTAATGAAAAGACAATCTATATCCTTCATTCAGGTACGCATGAAGTATCAGTGATTGAGCATCAAGCTATGAGGGATAAATTGGAGAAATATCCGAATAAAGAATTATTAGATTATGATTTAAACTTCTTATATGATATACGTAAACGAATCACGTTGGAAGGCAACGGACCTCGCAGCTTAGTGCTTACAAATGAGAAACTCTATATACCTACCTATTTTGCTGACGTGTTAAATGTGTTTGATGTGCAGACACTGGCTAACCAGGTGATTGATATGAACCCGGGGCGTGTAGAATCTGCGATTCATAAAGGAGAGAAAATATTTAATGATGCGACACATTGTTTCCAAAACTGGCAAAGCTGCAATGGTTGTCACCCCGGTGATGCTCGTATGGACGCCATGAATTGGGATTTGATGAATGATGGGGTGGGGAATTCCAAAAACTGTAAAAGTCTTTTATTTAGTCATGTAACCCCTCCATGTATGATTTCGGGTATTCGTGCTTCGGCTGAGTTGGCTGTGGATGCAGGATTTCGTTTTATTCAATTTTTCGAACTGGATCGTCAGTCACTAGATTGTGTAGATGAATACCTAAAAGCATTAGAACCAATTTCGAGTCCTTATCTGGTTGAAGGAGCTTTGTCTGAAAAGGCCAAAGAAGGAAGAAAAGTGTTTGACAAATTGAAATGTGGTGAATGCCATAGTGGTCCTTACTATACTGATATGAAAACTCATCGGATAGGAGAGGATATTGAGTTTGAACAAGGTTGGGATACGCCTACATTGCGAGAGGTTTGGCGTACAGCACCTTATTTATTTGATGGGCGAGCGGCAACAATGAAAGATGTATTTGAAGTACATAAGCATGGTATTGAAAAGAAAACCTCAGCAAAAGAAATTGAAGCATTGACCGAATATGTAAATTCGTTATAATACGAAAATGTATAACCCAAGTAATCTGACAATGAACTATACAGAAAAAATAAGGTATCATATTTATACAGCAGAAAAAGCTCCATTTGAAGAAATGGTTAATCAGCTTTTAAAGGCAATAAGAAAACAAGAAAGTGTATTGCGACTGCTTTTTTTTGGCACACCGAACGAACAAGTTGAATATAGTAGACGTAAGTCAATTATACAAGACAAAGTAAAAGCCTGGTTTGGAGACAAACTGCCTACGGTTAGTTATATTTCGCAACCTCCACTAGATGCGCCATTGGTGCTGGAAGTTCACGCCTTTGTGCCCGATCCGGATGACCGTATATCTTATCGAACCACGGATGGTTTGCCGTATGTGTTGATGGAGAATAGTATGGGGCGTTTTTTATTTGCAGGTGGTTTCCAGGGTAACCTGAATAGTCCGATGAGTGAACAGTCAGAAGAGGTATTTAAAAAGATAGGGAACCTGCTTCAAAAGGAAGGGTTTGCCATTCATCAAATCATCCGGCAGTGGAATTATATTGAGCGAATCACTGATTATGAGAAGGATAATCAGCACTATCAATTGTTTAACAATGCACGAAGCGCTTTCTATAACCAAACTACATGGAGTAATGGTTATCCGGCTGCTACAGGAATAGGAACAAATTTGGGAGGAGTCCTTGTTGACATGGATGTGGTTTTATTTAAAGATGATACATCCTATGCTGTTCCTATTGATAATAAGTTGCAAGTGGCTGCACACGCTTACTCCGGCGATGTGCTAGAGCATGCAAACCAATGTAAAACGACTCCTAAGTTTGAAAGAGCTAAAAGTATCCATTCGCTGAATAACCGATTGATATATATATCCGGAACTGCGGCTATTAGAGGTGAGAATAGTCTTAAAAATGTGGGACTGGCTAAACAGCTTCAAATAACGATGGAGAATATCGCTGAATTGATAGATGAAGCAAAGTTATTGATGCTAAGGGTTTATTTGAAATATCCCGAAGATTATGAAGAAGCCGCTGGCTTGATGAGCACCTATCAGCTGAATATCCCCATCTCTTATATGTGGGCAGATGTTTGCCGAGACGAACTGCTGATTGAGATTGAAGGAGTTGCAATAGATTGATAGTATAATTTAAAAACAAACATAATGATGAAAAAGATTCGATTTGTACATTACCTGTTATTTGGGATGATAGCTTATTCATTTACCGCCTGTACAGGAAAAACAAGCACGGAAGGTGCTGACGAGAAAACCAATACAGAAACAATTAATAAAAAAGACATGAAGTATTCAAAAAAGTACACGAACGCTGATTTTTACACAGATGGGAAGTTTAATGAAGACGTAGCTATTGAAGCTATGAAAGATATGTTAGCTTTCTATGATTTGCCATTTACACCCTTTATGGAAAAAGAATTTTGGGTTGTTGATTTTGGTCTGGGAGATTTTGAGAACGTAGGTATGGGAGGAGTTTTCTGGGTGAATGACCAGGAACATGGCTATTTTGCACATGCTATTTATCTGTTGCCCGGACAAATGATTACAGAACATGCGCATGTTAAAACAGCATTTCCGGCAAAATTTGAATCATGGATGGTAACTAAAGGATGGGCGTATAACTTTTCAGAGATTGGAGAAGAAACACCCAATGCTCCTGCCATTCCTGAATCACATGGACCTATCAAAAGTAAAAACTTTGTAAAACAAGAAATAGGTGATATCATTCACCTGAAAAAAATTGAGTCATACCATTTTCTAATGGCAGGTCCTGAAGGAGCAGTCGTAGATGAATGGGCTTCTTATCATGATGGCGACGGATTGCGTTTTACCAATCCCAAGGCTTTTCTATAATTGATGCAAAATCTAGCTAAACAGTAGTTCATGAGAAATTTACTAATCATATTAACGACGCTATTTGTTTCTTTGAGCACACAAGTTCAGGCACAAAAAGAAACAAAAGAAACTTGGATTGACGCCGTAGTCAAAACGAAGACGACTATTCAGACATCGTTAGAGAAAGATGGCTTCCCAATTCAGAGTGAATGGATAAAGGCACAAACGAAAGCTACACCAATCTCTGTAGACATCACAGGGCAAGAAAACCTGGTATTACTAACGCTGGGTGGTCCTGATGGAAATGGTTGGGACTGGGCTACATGGGCAAATGGGCGACTGATTAAAAAAGACGGTACTGCTGTTTGGCTAGATGAACTTGATCCTGCATATTGGAGAGTAGGTGCTGCAACCTTAAAGAAAAACACGGATGTTCATGATAACCCTATGACTATTGGGGGAAAGAAGTATGAGCACAGTGTGTTATGCCATGCGAATGGCATACTGGTGTATGCATTAGATAAACAGTTTGTACGCTTTGAGGCTGAAATGGGAATTGCCGATGCGTCTAAGACCGGAAGCGTATATTTTCATATCATTAATCAATATCCTCAAAAAGAAGCAGAAGACTTAACCAGTCGTTTCCCCGAAGAATCACGCATACTTAGAAGTCTGGTGGGTGATCTTACTAACTGGTTAATTTCAGTAGAACCGATAGAGAAAAAAGCGCTGGAGAATCTGGTCGCTAAATTTAAACATCCGACGCATTATCAGCAAGTGCTGGCAAATGTTGAAAAAACGAAGCAAGTAGGAGAGGAGCAGCTTCGTGCTTATTTAGAAATGTATGAAGAACTGCGCAAAGTGATGCAGTTTCAAGAAGATTTGGAGTGGTTGAATATGGAGGCTGTTCGTTTAGCCTTTAACGATATGAAAGGAATGAAAGGCTATGACCTGACTACATATCAACCCTTGATGAATGAGTTGGAGCAGTTGTTTAAGGAAGGTTTTGATGGGATGTACCAAGGCGATAAAAAAGCATTATCTGATGCTGAAAGAGCTTTGGAGGTAAAAAAGAAAATCATACTGGGAAATCCTTTACTTGATGTAGACAAAATTGTAGCTACCCGATATATACTAGGGGATAACGCTCGTAGAGTGATGGCTCCTGAATTGGGTACACAGGCTAACAACTGGAGTAATCAGGAATCTGCCAGACGTACCGGATTTAATGCCGAGGTCGTAGAGTTGACAGGATTGAGAGATGAAATCAAGCAGCGTACGGTTTATAAACCGGATAACACTTCATCTATTGCCGACCTGAAGCTTCACTGGAAAGGAGATAGGCTGATGTTTACTGCTCTGATGCCTGACAAACGATGGAACTTATTTGAACTAGATCTTTCAAATGAAGAGGCATCGCCAATGATTGAAATGCTTGAGCCTGATTTGGAGTTTTATGATGGCACTTGGCTACCTGATGGACGAGTAATAGCTAATTCAAATATTGGTTATCAGGGGGTTCCTTGTGTGAATGGCAGCGATCCGGTTGGGAATATGGTTTTATATAACCCGAAGGATAAATCTATGCGTCGCTTGACGTTTGATCAAGATGCAAACTGGAACCCTGTAATCATGAATAATGGTCGTGTGATGTATACCCGATGGGAATATACCGACCTAACTCATTATTACTCGCGCATTGTGATGCATATGAATCCGGATGGCACAGAAAACAAAGCACTGTGGGGAAGTGGGAATATGTTTCCTAACTCAACCTTTGATATGCAGCCCATCCCCGGACATTCGTCTGCTTTTGTGGGTATTATTTCCGGTCATCACGGAGTGGCTCGTTCCGGTCGTTTGATGATATTCGATCCGAATAAAGCGCGAAAAGGTGCTGCGGGTATGAGGCAAGAAATTCCTTTTAGGAATCGCCCCATCGTAGAACTCATAAAGGATGAGCTGGTAAATGGTGTATGGCCGCAATTTATCAAACCAACGCCGCTGAATGACTCTTATTTTTTAGTTGCTGCCAAACTCACTCCCAATGACCTTTGGGGGATTTACCTGGTAGATGTGTTTGATAATGTTACTTGCTTGCAAAAAGTGGAAGGAGAAGGCTACATAAGTCCTATTCTTCTAAGTCAAACAACAATGCCACCTGCTATCCCTGACCGCGTCAAGCTGAATGAGAAAGAAGCAACGGTCTTTATTCAAGATATTTATGAAGGAGAAGGGCTGCGAGGAGTACCCAAGGGAACGGTTAAAGAATTACGTCTGCATGCGTATGAATATGCCTATGTGAAAACAAAGTCAGACCACAACTGGCAAGGTATTCAAAGTGGTTGGGATATTAAGCGTATGCTAGGAACAGTTCCGGTAGAAGAAGATGGTTCGGTAATCTTTAAGATACCTGCTAACACGCCGGTATCTATACAACCGGTAGATGAAAACGGTGCAGCTATTCAATGGATGCGTAGCTGGTTTACGGGACAGCCCGGTGAGATTGTGTCATGTGTGGGTTGTCATGAAGATCAGAATCAGATACCTATTCCTAAGCGTACAATCGCTTCTCAGAAAGCAGCAGAACCACTGATGAAACCTGATGGAGGAGTACGTTCGTTTACGTTTGATTTAGAAGTGCAACCAGTACTTGATAGAGCTTGTATAGCCTGTCATACCGGAGAAGGAAAAGCTTTCGACTTACGAGGTGGAAAAAAAGATAAAGAAGGATTTGGTTTGTCTTATTTGAATTTACATCCTTATGTTCATCGACAAGGACCGGAAGCGGACATTATTGTCTTGCAGCCTTATGAATATCATGCAAATACCAGTGAGTTAATTCGGGTACTTAAAAAAGGACATTACAATGTAGAACTCACAGACGAAGAATGGAGAAAAATCTATAACTGGATTGATTATAATGCACCGGATAGAGGATACTTTAATGCAAATCAAATCACAGACTTCCCTTATAAAGGTTTTAATCAAATAGATCGCCGTATTGAACTGAACAATAAATATGCCGCAGGCACGGGAGTCGATTGGAAAAAAGAGATAGAAGACTATGCCAATTTGCTGAAAGGACAGGGCGAAATAATTCCGGAGAGGCCTAAGGCCCTGAGCGAAGTAAAAAGAAAGGATGTGAAAGTGAAAGGATGGCCTTTTAATTCATCAACTGCTAAAGAATTACAGCAAAAAGAAGCAGAGACCAAACGTGTGTTTGAAATTGCTCCCGGTGTAAATCTTACTTTTGTACGCATTCCTGCCGGGCAGTTTGTGATGGGCAGTTATAATGGGGAGGCGGATGTACGTCCATTATCCAAGGTGAAGATTGATAAATCTTTCTGGATGGGTGAAATAGAAATTACCAATGAACAATATAATGTGATTCATCCGGACCATGATAGCCGTTATGTAGACCAATTGTGGAAAGACCACGTGGATGCGGGCTATCCGGCCAATCTTCCTGAGCAACCCGTAATACGTGTGAGCTATGAAGATGCAATGGAATATTGCCAAAAACTGGGTGATAAGTTGGGAGTGAAATTATCTTTACCTACTGAAGCTCAATGGGAGTGGGCTTGCCGTGCCGGAAGTGAAAACGACTTTTGGTTTGGCGATTTAAATGCAGACTTTGGGCAGATGGAGAATTTAGCCGATAAGACAACTAATAAGTTTGCCGTAAGCGGGGTCGATCCACAACCAATGTCCGAAAAAGCTTATTGGTATTCATACTATACGTATCTTCCGAAGGCTGAAAATGTAGATGATGGGTATATGATTCAGACTGATTCTAAAAAGTTTCAACCCAATCCGTTTGGTTTGTATAGCATGCATGGAAATATTGCAGAATGGACTTGTTCAGATTATAAGCCTTATCCATACAGTGAAAAGTCAAAGCATGATTCGGAGTATAAAGTTGTTCGAGGCGGTTCATATATAGAGCGTCCGAAATTCTCCACATCGTATGCCCGGAAGGCCTATTATCCATGGCAACGAGTACATAATGTTGGTTTTCGCGTGGTATTTGAAGAATAATATGTAATATTATGCCGGGTAAAGATGATTTTTCTGCTTTATCCGGCATAATACTAACAACAAACTAATCCTTGCAATGAGCTCAAAACTGGAAAATCTGTTGTCTTCTTATTTGACAACAATTGTTCTACTTATCCTGTATGCAATAGGTCTTGCTACAGCTACTTTAATTGAAAAGCATTTTGGCACAGTGGCTGCTAAGACGTTGATTTATTATTCTCCTATCTTTTTTATGTTACAGTTTCTCCTGGTAATCAATTATATATTGGTTGTATTAGAGAATCAACTTATTAAAAAGAAAAAATGGGGAAACCTGATTCTTCATGGGTCATTAATCGTCATTTTAATTGGCGCACTTGTTTCGCACTTATTTGCTGAAGAAGGAATTCTGCATTTACGCGAGGGAGAAAAAAGCAATCAAATAGCTATCAATACAGGAGAGAACAGCCATTTTAAAGAAATACCTTTCGAGGTAGAGCTCGTTAAATTTACATTGACCCGCTACCCGGGTTCAAGCAGTCCCTCATCATACGAAAGTGATTTGCTGGTTCATGTAGATGGTAAAACGCTTCAAAAAAGAGTCTATATGAATAATGTGCTTGATATGAAAGGCTATCGTTTCTTTCAAGCTTCATATGATAAAGATGAGCAAGGAACTGTTTTATCAGTCAATAAAGATGTGGCAGGAAGAAACGTAACGTACACCGGGTATTTTTTGCTACTGGTTGGCTTTTTGTACTGCATGGTAGATAAGCGTTCTCGTTTCCGTTATTTAGTACATCGATTAAAAAAAATAAATGCAGCTCCTAAACTGTTGTTATTATTAATGTTCTTGTCTGTGTCATTTTTTACACTGCACGCACAGCCACAAGCCGGTTCAATGGAAGATGCAGTAATGAAATACCCTGTCGATAAGGAGCATGCAAAACGGTTTGGTGCAACACCCCTCCAGTCAAATAATGGTAGGATGTTGCCGGTCAACACTTTTTCATCTGAGATACTCCGCAAATTATATAAGGAAACAACCATCAAAGGATTAAACCCGGATCAGTTTATAATCAGTTTATTAGCTTTGCCGGAAATGTGGATGCGGGTTCCGCTGATTAGTTATGAAAATCAATTGTTGGAGAAAACCTTTGCTTTGTCTGAAACTCCCTGTACGTATATGGATCTATTCGATAGTGGCGGAGAGTATAAATTACAAGATGCCTTAGAAACTGCTTATAACAAACCTTTGGCAGCACGAACGGCTTTCGATAAAGAATTGATGAAATTAGATGAAAAAGTAAATATCCTTCATCAGTTATTCAACCATCAGTTGTTAAATTTATTTCCTAAAGAAGATGAACCCAATCATACTTGGTATGCTCCCGGAGATGACTTGTCCGGCTTTTCGGGTAAAGACTCTATGTTTGTCAGTCAGGTGTTTCCATGGTATATCAGTGAGGTGCGAGATGCGCTTAAAGGGGGGGATTGGCAAGAAGCAGATCGTGTTTTAGACATGATACATGTTTATCAGCAATCAAAAAACACCCAGCTGGATATTTCTCCTAAACGCATTCAGGCTGAACTCACTTACAATCGTTTAGATGTGTTCAGGCTTTGCAAAATTGGCTATTTAATAACCGGAGGATGCTTATTGCTTTTATCATTCTTCGCACTATTTCGCCCTATAAAGGGAAGTGAATACCTAAAGGTGATATTGATTGTCGTTGTTGTTGGACTCTTCGGATATCATACTTATGGCATGGGGTTACGTTGGTATATTAGTGGACATGCACCTTGGAGCAATTCGTATGAAACAATGGTTTATGTGGCATGGGCTACGGTCTTAGCAGGCTTAATTTTTATAAGAAAAAGTAGATTGACCTTTGCTTTGTCTACCCTGTTTGGAGGCATTGTTTTATTTGTATCCGGTTTGAACTGGATGGATCCGGAGATAAATCCTTTAGTGCCGGTATTGAAATCACCCTGGCTCATGTTTCATGTGGCAGTAATTGTAGCTGCATACGGATTTATGGGAATGAGTTGTCTGTTGGGTATTTGCAATCAGTTTTTAATGATGGTGTCAGGTAAAGCAGCCAAAAGCAAACTGTCATTGCGTATTGAAGAATTGACGGTTATCAACGAAATGTCTTTATGGATAGGATTGATGCTCTTAACCATCGGTACCTTTTTGGGGGCGATATGGGCCAATGAATCCTGGGGACGATACTGGGGATGGGACCCTAAAGAGACCTGGGCTTTGATTACCATCGTTGTGTACACGGTAGTGCTTCATGTACGATTGGTGAAGAAATGGGATAATCCATGGCTTTTGAATGTACTGTCTACCGTTTCATTTGCTTCTGTTTTGATGACGTTTTTTGGAGTCAATTATTTATTAAGTGGCATGCATTCGTATGGCCAGAACGACTATGTAAATAGTCTTTTTATCTATCTCTATATAGCTGCTGCTTTAGTAGTGCTGTTGGCAGTAGTCTCTCGAATAAAATATAAAAAGAACAAATCAATATTTATTAATCAAACTATCAATCAACATGAGAACATTTAGTCATTTTGGTCTTATTACCAAAGAAAAAAAAGAAGGAGCTGTCTTTAACGACGTATTGAGCGTATGGTTAACCGACTATAGTAAGAGTGAAAATAAAATTGAATGGCTTTGTTTTGAAGAGGGAAGCATTATGCATCCATTGATTCAGTCAGAAAGTCATATCGCTTATATCGTTCCGGATATAAAGAAAGAATTAGAAGGCAAAAAAGTTCTTTTTGAACCGCTAGTGTGTGATGAACATCTGACAATCGCTTTTATTGAAGAAGAGGGTATTCCTATTGAAATTATGGAAGTTAAATAACAGGAGTACATTTAAAAGAGATAGACAAATGAAAACAAAGTTTATAAACGACCCAATGGAGGTAACCCAAGAGTGTTTAGAAGGGTTAGCATTGGCATATAGTGATAAGATAAAGCTGGCAGGAGAAGGAATCGTTGTTCGTGCAACGCCCAAGACTGAAGACAAAGTAGCTGTTGTTACTTTAGGAGGTTCCGGGCATGAACCTGCGTTAAGTGGTTTTGTAGGAACAGGCATGTTAGACTGTTCTGTTGTTGGGGATGTGTTTGCTGCTCCCGGAGCTCAACGCTTGTTTCAGGCTCTTCAATTAATGAAAAGAGAAGCCGGAATTTTATTGGTTGTACTTAATCATGCAGGCGATGTGATGAGTGCAAATATGGCTTGTCAGTTGGCAGAACGCGCCGGAATAAAGGTGAAACAACTATTAACCCATGATGATATTAGTGCAGGTTTGGATGCTCCCGATGATGATCGTCGGGGTTTAGCCGGATGTGTACCTCTTTATAAAGTATTAGGTGCAGCGGCAGAAGAAGGAAAATCGCTGGATGAACTAATTGAGATGGGTTTACGTTTCAATAGCCGTTTGGCTACACTGGCAGTAGCTATGGGTAGATGTACTCATCCACAAAACAATGCTGTCATTTCAGAGCTTCCGGAAGGTATTATGGAGATTGGCATGGGGCAACACGGAGAAGGAGGTGGCGGACAATCGCCTTTAGTATCTGCTGATGCTACTGCTTCGCAAATGGTTGATTTACTGTGCCGAAAAATTAAACCGCAGGCAGGTGACGAAGTAATGCTTATCATCAATGGGGTAGGAGCATCTACGCTGATGGAACTGAGTATTGTGTTCAGAAAGGCATACAAAGAGTTGGAAGCTCGTGGTTTGAAAGTGGTAGAGTCACGCATTCAGGAAATTCTGACTGTGCAAGAGCAATCCGGCTTTCAGATGCTGATAGCTGTTTTAGATGCAGATCATGTGGCTAATTTTAAGAAAGCAGCCGATACCCCTTATTGGGTAACACTTGGTTAATTACGAATTTCTACGAAATGAAAGAATTGACTTTAGCCGACTTTAAGGCAATGTTGCAACTTGCACTGGAGCGTATCAAGGCTCGCGAAGAAGAGTTTTCTCAACTGGATGCTGTTATTGGCGATGGAGATCATGGTACGGCTATTGTAACTGCATTTTCATCGATTACAAACACCGCAAAGAGTGGGACTGAGTTCAAGTCGATGCTCAATGATATGGGAATGGGTGTAATGATGGAAGTAAGTGGGTCGACAAGTACGTTATTAGGTGCATTTTTCTTAGGAATGAGCGACCATGCTTCCGGACAGTCTTTAGATGCAGAGGCAGTTGTGGCGATGTTTGCAGGAGGCTTAGCCAATGTTAGCCAGCAAACAAAGGCACAGGTAGGCGATAAAACCATGATGGATGCATTGATTCCTGCTGTTGACGCTATGAAAAACTCCACGGATGAAGATATTCATGCTATATTGAAAGCAGGAGCAGAAGCTGCGCAAAAGGGTGCTTTAGCTACTGTGGATATGAAAGCTAATTTTGGACGAGCCCGGAATTACGGCGAACGCTCTATTGGTCATGCAGATTGTGGAGCTTCTTCGTGGGCTTGTATGTTTGCTGCTTTTGCGGAAGCAGTGTCTTGAAATAATTTTAAATAATAAACCATCAGTATTATTGTACTGATTTAATTTGATTTTTATGGCTGATTTAGATGATTTGAGAGAAGGGACTAATTTTGGATTGGGAGTTACTGACAGGGGAGTTCAGGGCTTTCATGTAAAAGGAGCCTCTCATCTTCCTTGGGGAATGAAAGATCGCTTGTCGCGAATCTTTAATCCTAAAACCGGTAAAACGGTTATGTTGGCTTTTGACCATGGCTTTATTATGGGACCGACCTCCGGATTGGAGCGTATAGATATAAATATCCTTCCTTTGATTGAATATGCTGATTGTATGATGTGTACTCGTGGTATTTTACAGTCCATGGTACCTCCTAATACAAACAAACCAATCTGTCTTCGCTCTGATGCAGGAACGTCTGTGTTGACTGAGTTGAACGACAACGTCATTATGGATATTGAGGATGCTATTCGTATGAATGTATCTGCTATGGCTGTAATGCTAGCAATTGGTGATGAGGCTCATGAAGCAAAAACAGTTGCCAACTTGTTTAAAGCCGTTGATTTAGGTAATCGTTACAATATTCCTATCATGGGAGTTACGGCTGTAGGTAAAGATATGGCACGTGATGCCCGTTATTTTGGATTGGCTAGTCGTATATGTGCAGAAAATGGAGCTACCATCGTGAAGACGTACTTTTGTGAAGGTTTTGAGAAGGTGGTTGCTGCCTGTTCAGCACCTATAGTAATTGCCGGAGGAAAGAAACTACCGGAAAAAGAGGCATTAGAGATGTGCTATCAAGCTATCAACGAAGGTGCTGCCGGGGTCGATATGGGGCGTAATGTTTTCCAAAGTGAATATCCTGCTGCCATGATTCAGGCAGTGAAAGGGGTGGTTCACGATAAACTTACTCCTGAACAAGGGTTTGAAATGTTTCAAGACCTTTCTAAGAAATAAGCATACAGCAAGTTTTTACTGTTATGATTTACCGGGCTGAAAGCATTATGTTTTCAGCCCTTTTTCATCAAACTTCGAAGCGCACAATTGCACCGTAAACCGGAATCTGTGAGAATGATTCAGCCATTATAGTATTACCGGCATATACATTTGCGCAAGCTATTACACCTCCATGTGCAAAGACACATACCGACTGGTAGTCATTCTTTTTTAACTCTTCAATAAATGAAGCAACGCGTTCATATTGCATTTGGAAGGATTCTCCATCAGGAGGAGTGGTCGAAAGCCAGTTCTCCATCCATTGTTTTGAGTGGCTGTCTTCTGAAATTTCCAGCCAGGAAAGCATCTCCCATTTTCCGAAATTAATTTCCATTAAGCGGTCATCTCTAAGAGCATCCGGATAGCCACAGTAGGTGGCTAACTTGCTGGCCCTGCTGAGTGGGCTGGTCCATACTTGGTCAAAAACTTTTCCTTTCAGGTTGTTTTTAACAATTTCCGCTTCTTCCTCGAAAGTTGATTTAAGTGGAACATCCGTTTGTCCATAAGCAATGCCGGCAGGAACATCTACAGCTGTATGTCTAATGATATATAATTCCATATTGATATATAATAACAATTGATAAATAAAAAGTTAATTCAGTTAGTAGAAAAAGTGCACCGCAGCAGTCACCGGTATATCCTTTTATTTTCCACTTCATATAGGAAGTAAGCAATATCCATGTGGCTATGGGTAAAAGTACTGCGGCTGCGTAAATATAGTCAGGCAACCAACACAAAGCAAAAACCCCTCCGAATATGGCAATAAAATAGTCTTTTGTATTCATTCGACTATAGACCGTTTGTGCTTTCGATTCTTCCTTTTTTCGGGCATAGGGAAGTCGGTTTACTATCATTGAAGAAATAGCTTTACTAAAAGGATCGCCGGCTAGAATGGCTAATCCTGCTATTTCAATCGGTAATGCATGAAGCAGTAAATAGAAAAATGCAAAATATAGTATCAAGCCTATCACACCATAGCTGCCAATATGCGAATCTTTCATGATGTTTAAGATAGATTCTTTGTTTTTACCGCCTCCAAATCCGTCCAGAAAGTCTGCTAATCCATCTTCATGAATAGCACCTGTTAAGATTAATCGCGCACTGATAGCAACGAGTAGGGCTATTTCGTAGGGAAGGATTAAGGCACTGAGATATAGCATGGCGACAGTAACACCAGCGGTTATCCATCCTGTGATAGACCAAAACGGTATAATCTGCGAGAACACTCCCTCAGGGAGAGATATAAACCTCCATAATGGAATTCGGGTGAATAAAGTGATGGCTGCTATAAACTGTTTCATTAAAAGTATTTTGTAATGGCAGCATCTTCAAACGAATGCATCTCGTTAATCATACGTACGGCAGAGTCTATAATGGGATAAGCGCAAATAGCACCAGAGCCTTCACCTAGCCGAAGTCCGAGGTTTAAAATAGGATTTACTTGCATATATGAAAGTAGTAGTTGATGGCCATGTTCATCTCCACAATGCCCAAACAGAGCATATGAAAGGATATTCGGATTGATGCGTGAGGCAGCTAATATACAGTTGGTCATGATAAACCCATCAACCAAAAGTATCATTTTATGTTCAGCGGCTCTGAGCATAGCTCCAACAGCCATTACCATCTCCAATCCGCCAAACTGCTGCATGACTTTCATGACATCGTTTCCACCCGTATACTTCTGAAGGGCTTGATTTAGTACATCGAATTTATGCTTAACTCCTTCATTGCTTAATCCGCTTCCTGCTCCAACGCAGTCAAGGAGGGGGATGTCGGTCAAGCTAGTCATCCACATGCTGGATGCTGAAGTATTTCCTACACCCATTTCACCAAAACTGATAATATTACTTCCTTTAGCATGATATATGTCAGTGATTTCCGCACCGCATATTAAGGCTTTTTCCACCTCTTGTTCAGTGAGTGCCGCTTCATACAGGAAGTTGCGTGTCCCTTTGCGAATTTTGCGGTCTATGAGGGTGGTGTTGTCCGGAAAGTCATAATCAACCCCGGCATCAATAATGACAAGCTCAAATCCGTGCTGGCGAGCTAAGAAGTTTATTCCTGCTCCCCCTTCTATGAAATTGTTGACTACTTGTTGGGTGACTTCCTTGGGTGATTGACTTACTCCCTCATCTGCTATGCCATGGTCGGCAGCAAAAATAAGATTGACCGGCTGTTTTAGCTGTGGAGTGAGTGTTTGTTGTATCCACCCTATCTGTAGGGCAAGTTCTTCTAATCGACCTAACGAACCTTTAGGTTTAGACAGGCTGTCAATTCTTTCTTTTAATCGTTGTCTAATCTGATGATTCGGTTGAGAAATATGGAATGTAATCATGTTTATTTAATTTTTAAAGGAATGCCACTTATCATGCAAATTACTTCATCAGCTTGGGAAGCAATATATTGATTAACCCAGCCTAATAAGTCAGTAAATTTACGTTGAACATTATCGGGTGATGTGCCTCCCATGCCAATTTCATTGGTAATAAAAAGGAACGTGGCTTCTTGATTGGTGAAAGCATCAAACTCTGCCACTATTTTTTGGTAGGATAGGTCAATATCGCTTTTTAAATCAAAGAAAAAGTTCGTAGCCCATAGTGTAGCGCAATCAACAACTATTGTTCTACCTTCTACATGATGCTTACTCAACGTTTTTTCTTCCTCTATTGTATGCCAACGCTCATCTCTATCTGCTTGATGTCGTTTTACACGGTCTTTAAACTCGTCATCCCAAATGCGTGAAGTAGCCATGTAAATAGGATTATCAGAGAGGGACAAGGCTAACTTTTGAGCATAGCTGCTTTTACCTGATCGCTGTCCTCCGGTGATTAAAATTATTTTTCTCATTATTTATACTTTAATGAAAGAAGTAAATCAGAATACACACTATTAGACCAAAGACCAGTTCAACCCATTGATTGATGCTGATTGCTTTGTGCATATCTTCATCCGTTAATTCTTTATCTATATTTCCAATGAATGGTTTTTCGACTGACTGTCCGAAATATTCATGCGTACCTCCAAAGCGACAGTTCAGTATGCCTGCCAAAGCCGCTTCCGGATAGCCGGCATTCGGACTGGCGTGTTTCTTGCCAAATTTAGCAACGAATTTAAACTTATTAAGTTGCCCTGATACGGCTAGCATTAAAAAGGCAGTGATGCGTGCCGGGATATAATTCAAGATATCGTCTATTTTAGCGGCCGCTTTTCCAAAGTCTTTGTACTGCTCGTTCTTATAGCCTATCATAGAGTCAAGCGTGTTAACCATTTTATAAGTCAACATACCCGGAAGTCCCATGAGGGCATACCAAAACATAGGGGCTATCACTCCATCGCTTAAGTTTTCTGATAAAGTTTCGAGTGCTGCTGTTCGTATTTCTTGTGGAGTCAGCGTTGAGGTGTCTCTTCCTACAATTCTACTTAGCTGTTTACGACCTAGTTCTGTGCTTTCGTTAACTGCCTTAAATACGGCTTTTACTTCTGAACGAAGTGTTCTGCCGGCTAAACAATAGAATACGCCAATGGCTAGTAGGATATATAAAGCGGTTTTGCTGAAATGACCTATCACAAACAATGTCATATATGAGATGAATAGTGTCATTAATATAAGAAACATGCTTAAAGCCAGTCCATTCCAAAACCTTCCGGCTCCTTGATTTAATTCCTTTTCACCTACAGAAATGATTTTCCCGAATCCAACGATAGGGTGTGGAAGTCGCTGCGGATCGCCGAGAATAACATCTGCAAGCCAGCCGACTAGAAAAGCCACTACCAATAGAAAATCATGCCAATTTACTTGTTCAAACATGTTGTTCTCATATATAAACAATCAAAATTAAGCATTTAAAACGGAACAGATGAAAGGTCGCCCTATGAATTCGCTTTAGATGGGTAGAACGCCCTTGTTGATGGTTGCTGAATCATCGTATGTTACTCATAGTCAAGATGCTTCTTTTAATTGCATACTGTGAGAGGATTACGGCGCATGTAGCATATGTCTTAGAGTTGAGTGTTAATTATTGCAAAGTGATATTTATTTGAACTTTTTGTTTTAAAAATGATTTTTTTATGACGAATATTTACTACATTTGCACTGATAAAATGAATTTATACTTTCGTTTTTAAATTCTATGAACTAACCAACCCACAATGAAAGCAAAAGATATCCTATATGATTTAAGGAGAAGATTTCCTAATGAATCGGAATATCATCAGGCTGTAGAAGAAGTGTTGATGACCGTGGAAGATGCTTATAATGAGCACCCGGAGTTTGATAAGTTTAACTTGATAGAACGTCTTTGTATTCCGGATCGTATATTGACTTTTCGGGTTACATGGATGGATGATAAGGGCTCTGTACATACCAATATGGGTTATAGGGTACAGCATAATAATGCAATAGGACCGTATAAAGGAGGAATTCGCTTTCATGCTTCTGTCAATTTATCTATTCTTAAGTTCTTAGCTTTTGAGCAAACATTTAAAAACTCACTGACTACGCTACCAATGGGTGGAGCTAAAGGAGGATCGGATTTTAGTCCAAGAGGCAAATCAAATGCTGAAATAATGCGTTTTTGTCAGGCTTTTATGCTCGAATTATGGAGACATATTGGTGCAGATACAGACGTACCTGCCGGAGATATAGGTGTAGGTGGACGTGAAGTAAGCTATCTGTACGGAATGTATAAAAAGCTGGCGAGAGAGAACACCGGAACATTTACCGGCAAAGGGATTGAGTTTGGTGGCTCGCTGATTAGACCGGAAGCAACAGGCTATGGCAATGTTTACTTCCTGCTTGAAATGATGAAACTCCGCAACCTGGACATTAAAGATAAAATTTGTTGTGTTTCAGGGTCTGGTAATGTAGCCCAACATACCGTTGAAAAACTTATTGAATTGGGAGCTAAGCCGGTTACGCTATCTGATTCGGATGGGTATATTTATGACCCGGATGGGATTGATGCGGAAAAGCTGGCTTATGTCAAGGAACTGAAAAATGAGTATCGCGGGCGTATTCGAGAATACGCTGAGAAGTACGGCTGTAAATATGTAGAAGGCGCTCGCCCTTGGGGTGAAGTGTGTGATATAGCATTGCCTAGTGCTACCCAGAATGAACTCATAGGTGATGACGCACGAACGCTCTTGAAAAATGGATGTATTGCCGTGTCTGAAGGGGCTAATATGCCTTCGACTCCTGAGGCAGTAGGAGAGTTCTTAAAGGCGAAAATATTGTACGCGCCGGGTAAAGCTGCCAATGCAGGGGGTGTTTCTGTCTCAGGGCTAGAGATGACCCAAAATGCGATGAAGTTAAGCTGGACAAGAGAGGAAGTTGACCAGAAATTGAAACAAATTATGTATTCCATACATGAACAGTGCGTGAAGTATGGAAAACAAGAAGATGGTTATATTAACTACGTGAAAGGAGCGAATGTAGCCGGATTTATAAAAATAGCAAAAGCCATAATGGCGCAAGGAATTATATAGTTTTCTTTAGATGAGTTTTATGTTTTTTTGTTAATGGATAAAGGCAGGCTGTTGAAGTTTGCCTTTATTGTTTTTCGTATTTCTAATCTTTTTGATACTCCAAGTTAAGCACTAGAAAGCCTGAAAGGGAAATAGAAATAGTTGGTGCGTATCCAAGTCTAAAAAAAGTAGGTGAAAGCAGAAAATAGTTGAGAAATATTTTTCATCTTTATTGTCATGCAAATCGCTTTGCCTAGTTAGTTGGTAATAAATCGCTTAATTACATGAGAATAAGAAAATTATCATCCGGATTGTTGGTGTTAGTGCTTTTTTATATTTTGCTATCCTGTAAACAGAAGGATTCTCAAAATCAAAAAAGCATTGCTCCTGAAAATAAAACAGAATTAGCAACAGAAACAATCTTATTGCCTGACACAATTGAGTCAGACCAGATTCTTATGCATGCAGAATTGCTATATGACTCTATTTCTTTGGTTGTTTTGGAAAATCAAAGCTTATTACCGGTTATATATAATGCCGAATATCGTTTTGAGCAGAAAACCTATGGGACTTGGAAAAAAGTAAAAGTACGTCAGCAGGATACAACATCTCTTACACTTCAACCCGGGGCTAAAGATACATTAAAGATGGATTTAGCAAAAGATATAGGTTACCAGCCGTTGGGACCATGTAGAATATACAAAACTATTCGTACGATTAATAGTAATCAGTCCTTCGAACTTGTACGAGAGGCTGATGCACGAAGTAAAATAATTGACTGGAAAAAAGTGGAAATAATACCTGTTGAAATGGAATTAAACGATACGTTTGTTCGTATGACAGCTCAGGTAGATACAATGTATAATGAAACGTATATTTTAGTAACTATGTATAATAAGGCAGATAAGGCAGTTACTTTTGGAGATGGATCGAGTTTCTTTCTCAATGTTTTTCAAAACAACAGATGGTATTCAATCAGCTATGCCAAAGTCGAACACAATCTTGCTATAATCATACCTCCTAATGACTCTATAAGTAAGATGGCTCACAATATTTCATACATCAATTATGCATTCAAACCCGGAAAATACCGGATTGCTAAAAGTTTCTTTTTTGAGAACGATTATAAAACTACCTATACTGCCGGAGCAGAGTTTATGATTCCATAGCTATGGAAAAAACATGGATAGTTAAAAGTGAGCATTATAATTAAAGTAAGCACCTATACTTTTGTTGAAAAGCTTGTATATGCTTTGCCTGCAAAAGGATATATTTATTATATTTGAAACACCTATGAGTAAATTAGTTGAAATAGCTCGTTTTGCACATCTGACTGAAGCGCAGATGTTGCAATCTTTGCTCCGATCAGAGGGAATAGAAGCCACTATCCGTAATGAACATATTGGACAGCTCTATCCGGGGTTAAGTAATTTCGAAGTAAGTATTGATGTGCTTGATCAAGATGCGCCTGCTGCTTTTGAGGTAATGAAAAATGCCGGCTATGAAATCTTTGATGGGAGTGAACCATTAGAGGGAGTCGAGGCAGTATCCGGGTTGGCAAAACATATTCCCTTTCTTCGCAAACTGCCGCTGGAAAATAGAATCTGGTGGTTTCTGTTTATTTTAGCAGTACTGATAGGTTTACTAATCTTTTTAAGCACCTATTGGGTAGATAAATAAACCTATCAGCAGCTACAACTATTTAGTATTTCTTTTTTATCATGGCATCTTTGAAGTAATGAAAAAGGATTTGTTCGTACTTATATCCTTTTTCACCCATCACTGCCGCACCAATTTGACATAGACCAACTCCGTGTCCCCATCCGGCTCCCACAAGTTGAAAACGTTGAGGTACATCATCAACATAGTCCAGTTTGTCACATACAAAAGCTGAACTATACAGGTGACTGTCTGAAAGTATTTTGCGAATTTCCAGTTCTTTGCCAAAAATATATGTTAGTTTACTTCCTACAACCTTTAATCGGATGATTCGCCCTGATTTTCCACGCTCCAAGGGTATTAAATCTAAAATCTCACCAAAGTGAAGACTGGTTTTTTCTTCAATAAGTCCGGCTAGCTTTTCCTGTGTATAAGATACGGTCCAGCGGAAAAAGTCTTTGGTCTTTTGGTCGTAATTGACTAATACCTGGTTAAGAATTTCGGGGTCAGATGTGTTGCAAAATGCCTCGGGAGATGAACGTATCCATTCTACTGCATTTTCTTCAATCGTTAAATCCGGCATTTCTTGCTCAGGCATATCTCTAACCTCGGTAAGATATTCGTGACGAATCGGTTCCCAAGTGTTTTCGAAGAGTTCTGAAATGCCTCCACAGCATTTAGAAAAGCGAGCGTCACAAATGATTCCTTTATACACCAGTACTTCTCCCCGGGTGTTATAAACAGCCATTTTGGCTTTATCGTTGATGGGTACTGTAATTCCTTCGTAGCGCTGACAATGGTCAGTGGCACAAACGTCAAACTTTTCGTGTTCTTCTCTGTCGTACCATCGTACAAGTTCAGCTTTATCAGCCAAAAAGGATTGATATTTTTCATCTAGCTTGTTGATTTCCAGATGTTTTTCTAGTTGTGCGAGAAGCCAACTTCTAGAAATAACAGCATGTGCTTTTAGAAATTCAGAAGAAGCTGTACTGCTCATTTCTGACGAGATGACACTGCTTAAATAGGTTTCAATATCAATTTGATTAATAACGAGCACGCCTTCGCTTACCGCTTTTAGGTATAATGCTCCTTTGAATGATTGGTCTGTCTTGTGTTCCCAATGGAAACTCTTGCCAATCACGACTGTTTTAAGTTCAAAATAGGCATCGTTTGAAAAAGGCTCAAAAAGTATTTCGTGGTACGATTTGCCTTCATATAAGACACGCTCGTTTCCACCGAAAACACGTTGATTACCTGTAACGATTTGTCCGTTTTGAGTATTGACCCAGTCGCCGTATAACACAAATGATACGGCTTTCTCGGTCATGATACCCACATCTATAATAGGTGCTTGCTGCATGAAAAAATCATTTTAAATTAGTCTTCTTTTTTAGCATTTAGTGAGCTTTTAGCTAAGTATGCAATAATCAATACATACATACCTATAGATAAGAATTGAGCTCCATTTCCATTTATCCATGAATCACTCATCATCAAATCAATACCTCCAAACCGCAAGGAAGCACTCACTACGCCCATCAACGCTCCTCCGGCTATAAATCCGGATGCTAATAGGGTTCCTTTATCTAGACGTGCACGGTTCAGTGCCTGATCTTTACTGCGTGTGCTTACATACCAACTGATAGCTCCACCCACGAGTAAGGGAATATTGAGATGCAAAGGAATAAACATACCTAATGCAAAAGGTAGTGCAGGAATTTTGACAAAGGTCAAAAGTATAGCAATCAATGCACCTGTGCCATAAAGTAGCCAGGGTGCTCCCGTGTTTGACATGAGCGGTTCAATAACCGCAGCCATTGCATTGGCTTGAGGGGCTACCAATACTTGTGGTCCGTCTCCCACAAATCCGTATGTTTCGTTTAGAATCATCATTACTACTCCTACGGTTGCAGCTGATACGAGTGTACCTAAGAACTTCCATGATTGTTGTTTAGCCGGTGTTGAGCCTAACCAGTAACCTACTTTTAAGTCGGTGATAAAACCTCCTGCCATAGATAAAGCCGTACAGACTACTCCTCCCATGATTAGGGCTGCCACCATTCCTCCGGTTCCTTTCAGACCTACAGCTACCATGATAACTGACGCTAAGATAAGAGTCATTAGTGTCATTCCTGATACGGGGTTCGACCCTACAATAGCGATTGCGTTGGCTGCTACAGTAGTGAATAGGAAGGTGATGATAGCAACTACTAAAATACCTACAATAGCATAAAATAGATTATTCATGACTCCTAGCCAGAAAAATATAAAGACGGCTATTAGAGCAAGAATGACTCCAATTAAAATGATTTTCATAGATAGGTCGCGTTGTGTACGCTTTATTTCTTTCAGCGCATCTTCGTTAGCTGCTCCGCCTTTCATTTCTTTCGTAGCAAGACCTACAGCTCCTTTAATAATGGGCCAGGATTTAACAATACCAATAATTCCGGCCATTGCAATACCGCCAATCCCTATGTGGCGTGCCATTTCAGTAAATATAATCTCCGGACTAGCGGCAGCTATACCTCCTACTTTAGCCAGTGCAGTACCTTCCAGATAAGCTGCCGGATTGATACCTTGCAACAAGGTGTCGCCAAGTAATGGCAGTAACGGCACAAGGATAAACCAAATTAAGGCAGAGCCGGCACAGATGATGATGGCATATTTTAAACCAATAATAAACCCAAGTCCCAACACAGCAGCTCCAATATTTACGCTGAATAGCAGTTTGGCCTTTTCGGCTATCATTGTTCCAAAAGGAAGGGCGCGCGAAGTGAACACTTCAGACCAGGTTCCGAATGTGGCAACGATAAAATCATAGATACCCCCAATAAGACCGGCAAAGATTAATGGTTTTGCCTGGTTACCGCCTTTAGCACCGGAAACAAGTACTTGTGTGGTGGCAGTTGCTTCAGGAAAAGGATATTTTCCATGCATATCCGATACGAAGTACTTACGGAAGGGTATCAAAAATAAAATACCCAGAATACCTCCTAGCAAGGAACTCATGAATACTTTAAAGAAGCTAATGGTTATTTCCGGATATTTAGCTTGGAGGATGTATAGTGCGGGCAACGTAAAGATGGCTCCGGCCACTATCACGCCGCTACTGGCTCCAATAGATTGAATCATTACGTTCTCTCCCAGAGAGTTTTTACGCTTAAAAGCAGAGGATAAGCCTACTGCTATAATGGCAATAGGGATAGCCGCTTCAAACACTTGTCCTACTTTCAGTCCGAGGTAAGCTGCTGCTGCACTAAACAAAACAGCCATGATTAATCCCCAAAATACAGACCAAGGTGTTATCTCTTTGTACTGTTTGTTAGGAGACATGACGGGATTATACTCTTCACCTTCTTTTAACTCTGTGAAAGCGTTTTCCGGTAAGTCAAGCAAGTCTTTTTCTTCTTCTATCACGATGTGTTACTTTTAGTTGGTTTACATTCGGGCACAAAGAGCCTGGTCTTATCTTTGGTGATAAAACTTTACGGCTGGCTTTTTGAACTTCTTCTTTGTGCCACTTCCTTTAATTAATGTTTTTGGATAATTGTATTATGTTTTAGTATTAAAGTTTCTTTGAATCTTCAATAAACTTGGCTAAACCACTGTCAGTAAGCGGATGTTTAAGTAGTGATAGAATAGAATCTAGCGGCGAGGTAATCACATCGGCTCCAATTCTTGCACAATTGATGATATGCATCGGATTGCGTATAGAGGCAGCTAGTATTTGAGTGTCAAAGTCGTAGTTATCATAAATCTGGCGGATGTCTGCAATCAAATCAATTCCTTCAGTTGAAATATCATCTAATCTGCCTAAAAATGGAGAAACATACGTAGCACCGGCTTTAGCTGCTAATAGAGCTTGTCCGGAGGAAAAAATAAGGGTACAGTTTGTTTTGATATTTTTTGACGAAAGATATTTAATTACACGTATTCCGTCATATATCATAGGTATTTTTACAACTATCTTGTCATCTATTTTTACTAACTCTTCTGCTTCTTTAATCATCCCGTCATAATCGGTTGATAAGACTTCAGCACTTACATCCCCATCTACAATGTTACAAATTGTCTTATAATGAGCCATGATTGCATCATTACCTTTTATTCCTTCTTTGGCCATTAATGAAGGATTGGTCGTTACGCCATCTAATACTCCAAGCTCTTGGGCTTTTTTAATTTGCTCTAAGTTAGCTGTATCAATAAAAAATTTCATATAGGTAGTTTTAAAAAATTATTGTTGTCTTTGAGGCTTGAATGTGCTTTTCACTTATTGATTTATAAGTTTGTTTTACAAGCCAGACAAAGATACTGTTTTTGCCATTCTTTCCCTCCTAAAGCAGGCGCTTCTTTCTTTAAATTTATTTGAAAAGCTCTATTCTTGTGTGAATTGAATCGAATAAATAGATTACAGTTATAAAAACTTACTGTTCCACCTCTTTCAGAAAGATAAACCCCGGTAGGAGTGATCGGTTAAAGATGTAAACTCGGGTAGTGCTTCTGCAAGAAAAAGACAAGTTAAATAGGATGAATAGGAGGCATGTGTAAATCAATACCGAGAAGAAATGTTGTCTAGGGGTATTATTGGGGCACAGCCTGGTGTTTTAATAAGATTGATAGAGGGAATTAATGTTTTAACCCGTGTTGAAAGAGCTTTTGACAACTGTTGAAAGAGCTTCTTACGAGTGTCAAAAGAGCTTTCAACACGGGTTAAAAGGTTAGTTGAATAGAGAGATTCGATTGAAAGCCTCTAGGAAACAGCTTAGTAAGTGCGTATGAATAGTAAAGATGAATCAGACTGATTGTCGTATGGAAAGGTAGCTGCTTTTTGCTTATTTTTGCAACACAACTTGTATAAGAAAGTTCTACAATGAAATATGCAGAAGTAATTCTTCCTTTACCTATAGCCAACACCTATTCTTATCGTATCCCCGTAGATATGGAGCGCACGATAAAGAGAGGCTGTCGGGTTGTAGTTCACTTTGGCAAAAAACGCTACTATACGGGCATTGTCATGCATATTGGTGAATGTCTTGAAGAAGATTGCAAGAAATTGAAAGAAATCTTTTTGTTGTTAGATATTGACCCTATACTTAGAAGACCTCAATTGCGTTTCTGGGAATGGATTTCTTCTTATTATCTCTGCACACTAGGCGATGTTTATAAAGCAGCGCTTCCATCGGGATTGAAGATTGAAAGTGAATCGGTCGTGATTTATAATGAAGACTTTCAATCAGACGTTGTGCTGAAAACAAATGAACAGGCTTTATTGGATATTTTATCTGCTTCACCCAAAATGACTGTATCAGACTTGCAGAAACAAAGTGGTATAAACAATGTTATAGCTCCGCTTAATTTGCTTTTGTCGAAGGGGGCAGTGACCATGAATGAAGAACTGAAAAAAGGGTATGAAGTAAAGAAACAAACTTATGTGAAGCTTACTGAAGCATACGCCGATGAAGAGTCTGTACGCTTGCTTTTTGATTCGCTGCGCAGAGCAAAAGCACAAGAACATTTGTTCTTGTCATTTGTCGAGTATACACGAGCTTTCAGACCTGCTGAAAAGAAAGAAATTTCAAAAAAAGAGTTGCTGGAGCAGAGCGGTTGCTCGAATGCCGTTTTAAAAGCATTGGTTGATAAAGGGGTGTTGGCATATTATGAAAAAGAGGTGAGTCGCCTGCTTGCGCCTTTGCATTCGGATACAGCCCCTTCCTCGTTGACCGAAAGTCAGCAAAAAGCGTATTTAGCCATACATGCCTCGTTCAAGCAACAAAGTGTATGTCTCTTGCATGGGGTGGTGTCTAGTGGAAAAACGGAGATTTATATCCACCTGATTCAAGATGCTCTCCGTGCCGGTAAGCAGGTGCTTTATTTATTGCCTGAAATAGCTATAACTACACAGATTACCGAACGACTGTCTAAACATTTCGGCAAGTCAATGTATGTGTATCATTCGGGTCTGCCGGATAATGAGCGTGTGGAAATATGGAATCAGATGCTTCATCCGGACAAACCTTTGTTTATTTTAGGTGTACGATCTTCTGTCTTTCTTCCTTTTAGTGATTTAGGGCTGGTTATTGTAGATGAAGAGCATGAAGTGAGCTATAAGCAACAAGAACCGGCTCCGCGCTATCATGCGGCTAATGCGGCTATCGTGTTGGCAAGCATGCATGATGCAAAAGTGCTGCTTGGATCAGCTACTCCTTCTTTTGAGTCATACTATAATGCCCGTACTGAAAAGTATGGCTATGTAACTCTAACAGAACGATATGGGAAAGCGCTTCCTCCTGCTATTCAAGTGGTAGATGTGAAGACCTTGAGAAAAAGGAAACAGATGAAAAACACCCTGTTTTCTCCTGTTCTGAAAGAAGCAATGACAGTGGCTTTTGAGAAAGGAGAGCAGGTGATTCTTTTTCAAAATAGGAGAGGGTATTCTCCGATTGTTGAGTGTCGTTCATGTGGCTGGATTCCTAAATGCTTAAACTGTGATGTGAGTTTGACCTATCATAAGTATAAAAATCAACTGTTATGTCATTATTGCGGTTTTGCCGTACCATTACCGGCTCAGTGTCCGTCGTGTTCATCAGCGGATATCAATACGAAAGGATTTGGAACAGAGCAAGTCGCAGCTGAAATTGAAACGCTTTTCCCTGATGTGAAAGCCGTACGGATGGATACGGATACGGTGCGGAGTAGGCGTGCTTATGAGCAAGTGGTTGCTGATTTTGAAAAAGGAAAAACGCAACTGCTTATTGGAACACAGATGATTTCTAAGGGATTAGATTTTGAGCGTGTCAGTATTGTAGGGATTCTGAATGCAGATTCTTTAATGAATTTTCCTGATTTCAGAGCGTATGAACGAGCCTTTCAGCTGATGATGCAGGTGAGTGGAAGGGCAGGGCGTAGAGATGAGCAAGGGGCTGTATTTTTACAAACCTCTCAGCCGGAACATCCTCTGCTTCAGCATGTAGCCAACTATAATTACGAAGGAATGATAGCCGAACAACTTGCTGAACGTGAGTTGTTTCACTATCCTCCCTATTACCGATTGATAGTTATTGTGCTG
The DNA here is from genome assembly GCA_964610765.1 of uncultured Parabacteroides sp. Taxonomy (GTDB): domain Bacteria; phylum Bacteroidota; class Bacteroidia; order Bacteroidales; family Tannerellaceae; genus CAZSWS01. The sequence continues at coordinate 34,490 of CAZSWS010000005.1, read as the reverse complement.
AGGAGTAAGCATGATGCTCCATTGCATACTGCATCTCGGCTCTATGGTGAACATCTTCGGGCTGTTTTTGGTGAACGTGTACTAGGACCGGTAACACCGCCTGTTTCGCGCGTGCAGACCTTTTATATACGACACATCCTGTTAAAAATAGAAACACATGCGAATGTATATATGGTTCGGGAAAGACTGGAGCAAGTAAAACAAGAGATGCTTCAATATGTTGAAATGAAGAAAGTTTTGCTTCATTATAATGTTGATCCGTTATGATAAAATCATACCTGTTTTTACACAGTTGAAGTTGTTATCTTTGTGGCATTGCAGGATGGTTAATAAGATAAGTCTATGAAGAAGATCGCGGTAATTATTTTAGTGCTACTACCATTGTTGGGTTTTGCACAAGATAAAAAGAAGATATTGTTGGTCTCCGGTTTTGAAGTGTGTGAGTTTCAGGATACGGACAGCATGCGATTCATATTTCTTCTTCCTGCTGATATTAAAGGGAAGCAAAAGGTGTTGGAAACGCATTTCAGTTATCAGCCGGAAAAAGTATTCGAAGAGGATGGTATCAAGTATGCCGAATTCAAATTTTCTCCTAGAGATATGTATAAAACGAAAGTGACCATTACGGTTATCATGGATATCTATCGCTGCAACTTGAAAACAATAAAAAAGGGAGGAGCTACCATACAATCAAGCCCTGCTGAGCTGGAACCTTATTTAATTGATGAGCAATTTATTGAGAAAGATGATCCGTTTATTCAAGAAATAGCGGCCAAACTAAAAGGAAAAAGCACCGAAAAGACAGCACAAAACATCTATAAATATGTTTCCGGAAAAATTCTATACAAAAACAAAGAAACTGATTTTAGTGCTAAGTATGCACTGACTTATGAGCGTGGGATGTGCAAAGCTTTTTCAACATCGTTTGTGGCTCTGTGTAGGGCGCTTTCTATACCGGCCAGAAGAGTCTATGGCTATACGAATGATATTGAAAGACCCGGGAAACACAGTTGGGCTGAGTATTATGATGAGAACTGGGGGTGGATTCCGGTTGATCCGACTATCGGGAAAAAGTTAGCTTTGGGTTCGTTAGAAAATAAATACATTTACCTGTCACATAAGCTGCATGATGAGCGGATGGATTATGCTGAATTCTATAGATATTGGTATAAGTTTTCAGGTGAAAAGCCTGAAGTTAAAGAGTTTTACTCTTTGAGAGAATTTTTATAATGAGTAGTAATCAAGTGTTTTATTAGATATATGAAAAAGAAAAAGCACCGTATTTTATTTGTTTGTTTAGGTAATATTTGCCGTTCTCCATCGGCGGAGGGCATTATGAAAAGCTTGATTGAAAAGCAAGGATTGACTGATCGTTTTGAAATAGACTCGGCTGGTATAACCGGCTATCATGAGGGCGATTTACCAGACATTAGGATGCGTGAACATGCTTTAAGGAGGGGCTATAAGTTAGAATCACTTTCTCGCCCTGTACGTACTTCCGATTTCTATGATTTTGATTTAATCATTGGAATGGACGACACCAATATTGCCGACTTAAAAGAAAGAGCTCCTGATTTAGAGTCAATGAATAAGATTCGCAAAATGACAGAGTTCAATCGTACATACGCACACGACCATGTGCCCGACCCATATTATGGCGGGGCAAGCGGTTTTGAGTTAGTGCTTAATTTGCTGGAAGAGGCTTGTTCAAATCTGCTTGAAGATCTTTCTTCAACTCCGGGTAACTGATCCGACTGTGATACATCGTCTTTAGTTTGTCTATAAAGATGTTTTTAATCAGCTCAACATCTCGGAAGGTGAGGGGCGCATCTTTCATCAATCCATCGGCTATTTGACTGTCAATAATCTTATTGACTAGCACTTTTATATTCTCTTCCGAATAGTCTTTCAGACTTCTGGAAGCAGCTTCTACCGAATCGGCCATCATGAGTATGGCTGTTTCTTTTGAGAAAGGGTTAGGACCCGGATAGGTGAAGAGCTTTTCGTCAACCTCTTCATCCGGATGTTCATTTACGTATGAGTTGTAAAAATATTTTGTTTTTCCCTTGCCGTGGTGTGTTCTGATAAAGTCAATAACAGCCTGCGGAAGATTTGCTTTCTCTGCCATCTTAACACCTTCCGTTACATGGCTAATAATGATTTGAGCACTCTGTATATACGTTAGCTGGGTGTGAGGATTAAATCCACTTTGATTTTCTGTAAAGAATCCCGGATTGGTCATTTTACCTATATCATGATATAAAGCGCCGGTACGTATGAGTTGTGTATCTGCATTGACACTGCCTGCAGCCTCTGTTGCTAAAATCGAGACATTGAGTGAGTGCTGGAATGTACCGGGTGTGGTTTCTGATAGTTTCTTTAGTAATGGGTTGCTGATGTTTGCCAGTTCGACTAATGAAATAGGAGATACATATCCAAAGGTCTTTTCCAGCATATAAACCAGAATGTAGGAGAACATCATTAAGATGAAGTTAATCCCAAAGTATAAAAACATAAACCAGTTAATCTTATGTATGTTTCCTTCTTGAAATAAAACAATACAAAAATAGGTGATGGAATAGGCAAAGAAAACGAAGAATGCTGAAGTCATCAACTGGGAACGTTGAGTCAGCCCCCGAAGTGTTAACATGACAACTATTCCGACAACTATTTGGATGAGTAAAAACTCATAGGTCGTCATTAGTGAACAAATCAGTATCGTAAACAAGAAGGTGAAGAAAGCTGTGTATGAATCGAAAAAGGTTCGAATCACAATGGGAACCATTGCATAGGGAAGTATATAGATGCTGAATAAATCATGACTGATGCTAATCTCAGTCAAGATAACCGATACTAAAATACATAAAGTGATGAATAATATATTCTTCCTCCTTTGAAGAATTGAAGGACTGAAGTAAGCCAGGAAAAACCAATAACAAAGGGTGATAAATAGAATAATGGCAAACTGTCCGGCAAAGACCAGCCATTGTTGTTGAGTAGAAGCTTGCTTGGACTCATGTATTATTTTTAGCGATCGGAGGATATTGTATGTTTTGGCATCGACAATCTCTCCCCGGTCTATAATACGCTCCCCTGCCTGCACTAACCCTTTTGATTGTGAGATTCGTTTCAGTTGGTCGTTAAGGACTTTGTCTGATATATCTTTATCATAAACGACGTTCGATAATAGATAGTTATTGATGTTCAATTCGGATAATATGTCCTGACTGAGGTAGGAGGGAGCGCTTTTGATGATGAACTCATACGCTGTTTTATTGGTAAAAAAGTCGTTGATGTTTTTTAGTTTGGCTACGTTTTCCTGCAAGATGTTTACTTCTTTTTGTTCTTCTTTTTCCAGTTTCTCTAAATCATCAACAGCTATGATACCCATCTCGTAAATGTAAGACAGCCGCCTTTCTACATACTGAATATAAGAGTCTGAAACTTTGTGCTCTTTCTTGATTTGAATAAAGTGTTCCTTTAGGCTTTTGATTTCTGACTCATAGACTTCGGTGTTTATGCGATAGTAGGGGTGAAAGTGACGCATGACACTGTCTCGCTCTGCAAAAAGTTCTTTATCTGTTTTGTAAATAGGAAAGTTTCTAGGTGCAAGCAGCTGTTCGTATCTCCATGGTTTACCTTCATGAAACTGATATTTGAACATGATCTCTCTAGGGAGAAAATAGGTGATTATAACCGTTACGATTAAAAAATACCAAAGAGTAGATAGCCTTATTTCTTTATTTTGGAATCTCATGTATGTTCTGTTTTTGCCGAAATTTACGTAAAAAAGTTTATTGTAAGAAAAAAAGCTCTACTTTTGTCTTAATTATTTCTACATTATTCCTTTATGAAACAACAAAATGTCAGAGTACGGTTCGCTCCGAGTCCTACCGGTCCTTTGCATATCGGCGGTGTTCGAACAGCCTTATATAATTATTTATTTGCAAAGCAAAAAGGGGGAGAATTAATATTAAGAATAGAAGATACAGATTCTCAGCGGTTTGTTGAAGGTGCTGAAGAGTATATTATAGCTGCTTTTGATTGGCTGGGTATTCATTTTGACGAAGGCGTGAGCTTTGGTGGAGAATATGGACCTTATAGACAAAGCGAACGTAAAGAGATTTACAAACTATATGTTGATTCGTTGTTAAGCTCAGGCAAAGCTTACATAGCCTTTGATACGCCTGCTGAGCTTGAAGAGAAACGCAAACAAATCCCCAACTTCCAATACGATGCTTCTACACGTAGCTCTATGCGCAACGCATTGTCGTTATCTGAAGAAGAGGTGAAGCAACTGATTGATACAGGAGAAAACTATGTTGTGCGTATTAAAATCAACCCGAATGAAGATGTGGTAGTGAATGACCTACTTCGTGGAGAGGTTGTGTTTAACTCGTCTGTCTTAGATGATAAAGTTATCTATAAATCAGCAGATGAGCTTCCTACCTATCATTTAGCCAATATAGTGGATGATCATTTGATGAAAATAACCGATGTTATCAGAGGTGAAGAATGGTTGCCCAGTGCTCCCTTGCATGTGCTTCTTTATAAATATTTAGGTTGGGCCGATTCTATGCCTAGTTTTACTCATTTGCCCTTGTTACTAAAGCCTGAAGGAGGTGGCAAGTTAAGCAAACGAGATGGCGATCGTCTGGGTTTCCCTGTATTTCCTCTTGAATGGAGTGACCCCAAAACAGGTGATATCTCTTCAGGATATAGAGAAAGTGGCTATCTGCCGGAAGCTGTTGTTAACTTTCTTGCTTTACTGGGATGGAACCCCGGTAATGACCAGGAAATTATGAGCATGCAAGAAATGATTGACTTATTCGATATAGCCAAGTGTAGTAAAAGTGGAGCCAAGTTTGATTATGAAAAAGGAAAATGGTTCAATCATCAATATATTCAGCTAAAAGACAATCAAGAAATAGCTGTTCTTTTTGCTGAGGAATTGAAAGAAAGAGGTGTGAAGGCCGAACCTGCTTATATTGAGAAAGTAGTGGGCATGATGAAAGAACGTGTCAACTTTGTAAAAGAGCTATGGAATCAAACTTCTTACTTCTTTGTAGCTCCGCAAGCATACGATGAAAAGACTCGAAAGAAACGCTGGAAAGAAAATAGCGCTCAACAATTGGGTGAATTAATTGACATTTTGCGTACATGCAATCCGTTTGATGAAGCAGGTACGGAAGAAACTGTGAAAACATGGATTGAAAGCAAAGGATATCACTTAGGAAATATCATGAATGCAGTGAGATTAGCTTTGGTAGGTGAGGGGAAAGGACCTCATGTGTTTGCTTTAACAGAAGCGATTGGAAAAGAAGAAACTATTCGACGCATTGAGCGTGCTATTGCTGAGTTAGGATGATGAGGGCGTTATACAGCTTTGCCATTCATGTATACACCTTTTTGGTTGAACTCATGTCTTTAATCAATCGCAAAGCGCGTTTGACTCGCTTTGGGCAATGGAAAACGAATGGCATTCTACGAGAACATATAGACCCCAATGCTAAATACATCTGGTTTCATGCGGCTTCGTTAGGCGAATTTGAACAAGGAAGACCAATGATTGAAGAAATCAAAAAGAATCATCCGGAGTATAAAGTGTTATTGACTTTTTTCTCACCTTCAGGCTATGAAGTCCGAAAAAACTATCCGGGTGCAGATGTTATCTGTTACCTTCCTTTTGACACTCCTTATCGAGTCAATAAGTTTTTAAACTTATCCAAGCCTGTTATGGCTATTTTCATAAAATATGAATTTTGGCTCAATTATTTGTACGAGCTTAAAAACAGGAATATCCCTACTTATATTATTTCCTCTATATTTAGAAAAGATCAGGTGTTCTTTAAGTGGTATGGCAAATGGTATAAAGAGGTGTTATACTGTTTCGATCAAATATTTGTACAAGATGAAGACTCTAAAAAACTGCTCAAGCAATATGGAGTTGAGCATGTTGCTGTCTGTGGGGATACGCGCTTTGATCGGGTTATAGATGTGTGTAACCAATCACGTCGTTTTCCTATACTAGAAAAATTCACTACCAGTCATAAAGGGAACTCTTATCTTACATTTATAGCCGGAAGTACTTGGCCGCAGGATGAAGAGATATTTATTCGTTACTTTAATAAGCGTAAAGAACTTAAGACAATCATTGCGCCTCATGAAATAGACCGGGTTCGCTTGATGGATATTGAGTCTTATCTTCGTAGACCTTCTTTACGTTTTTCTGAAATAAATGATGGCAATATATCCAAACAAGATTGCATCATCGTAGATAGTTTTGGCTCGCTCTCTTCTATCTACCGCTATGGGAATATAGCTTATGTAGGCGGTGGATTCGGAAAGAGTATTCATAATATTTTGGAAGCAGCCGTTTACAGCATACCTATTATATTTGGTCCTAAATATCATAAGTTTAAAGAAGCTAAAGATTTAATAGCAGTAGGGGGAGCTTTTGCCGTAACGGACGATAAAACATTTGATGCGCTAATGGACGAGTTGCTGTCTAATCCTGAAAAATTAAGCAAAGCGGGTGAGGCTGCGGGCAAGTATGTTCAGGAAAATAGTGGTGCTACCCTTCGAATCTTAAACCAACTTCCTCTTTGATACAATCTATCAAACACATATTCCCTTTCTCTCTGTTAATAGGTGTTTTTTAAATTCTATCATGCAATAGAATAGACTATTTTAATTAATTTCTTTATTAGTATTACCTTTACGTCATGGGAAAGAATAAATTGGCAAAATTTGCCGATATGGCTGAGTATCCACATGTCTTCCAGTATCCATACAAGGTGTTGAAAGAAAAAGGGTTTGAAATGAAAGGACATTGGAATGAACGTTTTTTTAAAAACGACCATCCGATAGTTCTTGAATTGGGATGTGGAAAAGGTGAGTACACTGTAGGGCTTGGCAAACTGTATCCTGATAAAAACTTTATTGGTGTAGATACGAAAGGTGCACGCATGTGGACCGGAGCAAAAGAATCATTGGAACTTGAAATGACGAATGTTGCTTTTCTGCGTACCAGTATTGAGCTGATAGCCTCTTTCTTTGCCCCGGGAGAAGTGAGTGAAATATGGCTGACCTTTCCGGATCCTCAAATGAAAAAAGTGAATAAACGGCTAACCTCTACAAGGTTTATGCAACTTTATCAACAAATTCTTTCTAAAGAAGGAGTGATACATCTAAAGACAGATAGTAACTTTATGTTTACCTATACTTCAGCAATGGTTGAGGAAAATGCATATCCTGTCTTAGTGAGTACAAACGACTTATACCACTCAGGATTAGATGATAATATTTTGTCTATTCAAACATATTATGAACAACAATGGTTGGAACGGGGCATGACGATTAAATATATTCGATTTTTAGCAGAGCACAGAGAGCAATTTATAGAGCCTGATATAGAAATTGAATATGACTCTTACAGAAGCTTTAATCGGAGTAAACGGAGTGGAAAACAAACCAATAAAACAGACTAAAATTATAGACTTATGACTATATATCCAAAGTTAATATTAGATGCATTAAGTAAAGTGCGTTATCCCGGATCAGGAAAAGACTTGGTTTCTGCCGGGATGGTAGAAGACGATATACGTATCGATGGTAACAAAGTGACTTTTTCGCTACTTTTTAATAAACCGACTGACCCTTTTATTAAGTCAGTGGTAAAAGCAGCAGAAACAGCTATTTTGACTTATGTGAGTCCGGATGTTGAAATTAAAGGTAATATACAAGTAGTTGCTGAACAGGTAGCACGCCCGGAACCGGAAAAATTACTTCCTAATGTGAAAAACATTGTAGCGATATCATCCGGTAAAGGAGGGGTGGGTAAAAGCACGATAGCGGCTAACCTTGCAGTTGCTTTAGCGGCTTTAGGTTATAAAGTTGGTTTGTTGGATGCTGATATCTTTGGTCCTTCTCAACCCAAAATGTTTCATGTAGAAGATGCTCATCCTTATTTGGAACGAATAGATGGTCGTGACTTGATACAGCCTGCTGAAAACTATGGAGTAAAGCTGTTATCTATTGGCTTCTTTGTAAATAAAGATGATGCTGTGCTTTGGAGGGGATCTATGGCTAGTAACGCATTGAAGCAGCTGATTGCTGATGCAAATTGGGGTGAACTGGATTATTTCCTGCTTGATTTGCCTCCAGGAACGAGTGATATACATCTAACGATGGTTCAAACATTGGCTATTACCGGAGCTGTTGTCGTATCGACACCACAAGAAGTAGCTTTAGCAGATGCTCGAAAAGGAATTAGCATGTTTCTGGGTGATAAGATTAATGTGCCTGTACTTGGTTTAGTGGAAAACATGTCTTGGTTTACTCCGGCTGAACTTCCCGAAAACAAATATTATATCTTTGGAAAAGAGGGAGGGAAACGTCTGGCTGAAGAGCTAAATATTCCCTTGCTTGGACAAATACCTTTAGTGCAAAGCATTTGTGACGGAGGTGATTCCGGTATGCCGGTAGCTCTGAATGAAAACTCAATCACAGGCGCAGCTTTTAAGAAACTAGCTGAAAATGTAGTTGAGCAATTGAATTATCGGAATGAAAATCTTGAACCTACTAAACGGGTACAAGTGATGAAAAAATAAAGAGATAAGCTAAACATAAAAAAGAGGTGTATTGCAGGGATTCTCCCTTACGGTACACCTTTCTTCTTTTGTCAAAAGAACAAGCCGTAGAGCAACTAGAGTGTGGAGAGATGCTTATTCTTTTTTGTAGTTTTTACGCAGGCTGACATTTGCATCAGTAGGAAAATCATCGGGGACTGTTCGGGTTACTTTTCCGGTTGCAGCCCATTCGCTACCCCTTAGTAGTGTTTCTTGAAATCCGGTACATTGCATGGCAGGATTATCCTCTAATGAAGCACCGGCATGTCCGAGCATAGTATGGAAAATCCTCCCTTTGCCATAAATAACGGTGAAAATGAGAGGTTCTTCACGTCCTGATCCATTGGTTTCAGGCTCGGAAAAGGCTGTGTAAAGCAGGTCTTGGATATTGCCCGGTCCTCGCATACGGTCGTAAAGTTCATCTACGGCATGTTTCCACTGCATTGGTAATCCTTTAGTAATAGGATGATCTTCTTCTCTTTTATTCAAAACGTATTCATGCTGTTGACCATGTGATCCACCGACTCCAGGTAGTGTGTCTTTGACAAGTTGTCCATTTTCCCAATATACCCACGGCCCGGACTTCTCATTTCGATTGTTCCATCCTCCTAGGGCAATTATTTCATTATATTCTTTCCAGTTGGTAAATGCATTGTTGGCAGCGTGATAGATAACGACCCCTCCACCATTTTCAACATATTTTAAAAAGCCTTCTCGTGTGCTTTTGGGCCAATCGTCACCCACATAATCCAGAATCACAAGTTGGTAAGGGGAGAAGTCTATTGTATAGTTACGCATGTCGCCACCTTCAGGAGGAGATATGCGGACTACAGTCTGAAACTGTCCGGAATTGTCCAGAATTTGTTGAATAGCTTGATGGCTTATTTGCCAATTGTGATTGTTTTGTCCGGTAATAATCAGTGTGTTGATAACTTTATTATTTCCCGTAGAACAGGAGGATATACTTACGAGAAAAACGAATGCAAATATGCGGTAAATAAGTGTTTTCATTGGATTAAAAAGTAATTAGTTAAATCGTTTTCGTAGCTTAAACCAGCTAAGTATCTCACCCAGTCCATAAATTAGAAGCCCTACTCCAAAGATGATTAAGGAATATGAGGCGATGGCTTTGGGTTCAAGCAAAATGACAATACCTGTAGTTAGCAATAGGACGGGTAAGATATAAAACCCCCAAGGTACTTTCCCCCATTTGCGTGCGCGAATCAATGTGAATATTTGATAACTAGCCGCAATAAGCAAAACGATACCTAGTAAAATCATAAAGAAACGGATGAAAAAGTACGGAATAATGATGAGAAGTAAGCCAAGTAAAATGCTGGCAACCCCTTGTATGGGGATACTGATATCTTTTTCATAATCAGACTTTGAGCGATAATAATAGGTGACTAGCGAAATGATTCCGGGAGCAGCAAATAGTGCTCCAACCAGCATAACCAAATAAGTTAGTGAAGGCTCAGGCCATGCGATGAAAACTATGCCTAAAAGAGCTCCTAATATGCCGCGGAATAAAACATTATGGATCATTTTCATATGTATATCATTTTGAGTATTTATTTAAATAACAAATCGTGAGAAAGTAAAGTTTTAAACTGTTTTTACTTCATTCTTTCTGATTAGACATACTAAACCTATGAATGTAACGGCTGCATTCATGATTAACAGTTCATAGCTGAACTGATATCCATTGAACCAGGCGCTTGAGTTTTTATCAATGATAAAACAAATTAAAGGAGATAGTATGGCTACCAGAGGGACATATCGGTCTCTCACGTTCTTTTTAGTGAATATGCCAAATGCAAAGATGCCTAAAATAGGTCCGTATGTATAGCTAGCTAGGATGTATACTGCATCAATAACTGACGTATTGTTAAGCAGGTTAATGATGATTATAACAGCAGCCATTAAGACCGCAATGAGTATATGCACCTTATTGCGTGTTTTTGCTATTTTATCTTGCTCTTGATTTTTAACATTGAGGAGATCTATGCTGAATGACGTAGTTAGGGCAGTCATAGCCGAACCTGCAGCGGCAAAGGCGGCTGCTATCAGTCCAAAGGTGAATATAACGCCTACGATAGGAGGGAAGTAACCTCCGGTTGCAATAAGCGGAAAGAGTTCGTCACTTTTGGCAGGAAGTGGAATTTGCTCGCGTACGGCATAGGTGAAAAGCATTACACCAACCATCAGGAATAGTAGGTTAATAAATATCTGCATCACACCACTAATAATCATGTTTTTTTGAGAATCAGCCGGACTTTTGCAGCTTAATACTTTTTGCATCATGTCTTGGTCAAGCCCGGTGGTAGCAATAACGGTGAAGACACCGGCTAAAAACTGTTTAAAAAAGTAACGCTTATCATTGATATCGTCAAAAAAGAAGAGTTGAGACATTTCACTTTGACGAATAGTCTGAGTTATGCCACTCCAGTCTAGTCCGAGGTCCTTAGCTATAAAATAAATACAGGCACCAACTGATATGATTAGACATAGCGTTTTAAGCGAATCAGTCCACACAACAGACTTAACACCTCCCTTGCGTGTGAAGAGCCACACGACACCAACCGTTATAACTACATTCCACAGGAATGGTATGCCTAAAGGAGCAAACAAAAGAAATTGTAGCACAATACACACCAAGAATAAGCGTACAGCTGCACCCAGGAGCTTTGAAATGAAGAAAAATAAAGCCCCGGTTTTGTAAGAGGATATACCAAATCGTTTTTCTAAATACTCATAGATAGAGGTCAAGTTCATCCGGTAAAAAAGAGGAATCAGTACGAACGCAATGATGAATTGACCAACTGCAAAACCTAAAACCATTTGCATGTATGAAAATGATTTTTCACCTACCATGCCCGGGACAGAAACAAAAGTAACTCCTGAGATAGCAGAACCAATCATGCCAAAGGCAACTACATACCAGCGTGATTTTCTATTTCCGGTGAAAAAACTCTGGTTATCTGCTTTTCTGCCAGTGAGGTATGAAATGCCAATGAGTAGCAAAAAGTAAAAAAGTACAGTTAGTAATACTAAATATGGTGACATGTGTTATGTGGGTTATAAATAAGCAGTTAAAGATATAATCTTTTTGTGAAGTAGCATTCAGAAAACGCTGTGGATTATTTTTTTAACAGGTTGTTGCTTCAGAAAATAAAACATATATGCTGTTAAAGGAAAGAAATAGTGTTACTTACATGTGATGATGATTTAAAGGACTTTAATGTTTATTAAATAATAATTCTAGTCTACTCTTGGTGTTCTATATCTACATAAAGAATTGTATCTTTACGATTCACTAATACTTAATACTATTAATACCAAATCAGACAATAACATGATTGAAAACGAGAAATTTAACAGGAGAAGTTTTTTTAAAACATCAGCGGTAGGCGCACTAGGTGCAATTTCTGTACCTACTATTATCACAAGTTGTTCAGGAAACACGTCATCTGGCGAAACGAAACTAACTGAAGTGGAAATCCCGGAGATTTTGGCAGAAGCACCAGATGGAAAGCCT
>CAZSWS010000005.1:1840-22222 GCA_964610765.1 uncultured Parabacteroides sp. | reverse complement strand
GATATGATGTCTTGGTTCTCAGGAGAGAAAAAGCCCATCCGTGCAGAAGCTACCGGTGGACGCCAACGTCGTGTTACCGGTGATATGTACGACTTTTTCAGCATTGAATATGTATATGAAAATGGACACCGTGCGCATTGTACTTCTCGACAAATAGGTGGATGTGACAATAATCACAGTGTAATGGTATATGGAACAAAAGGATATACAAACTGTTTTGATACGATTTTTAACCTGGATGGTTCAATTGCTTGGCAATATCCACATCCAAAACCTGAAGATGCTGACCAATCAATGGCTGTGCCAAATCCATTTAGACAAGAGCATGTACGTTTAGTAACCGCTATACGAACTGATAAGCCTATCAATGATAGTGAAGCTCATGCTAATTCAACCTTGATGGCTATTATGGGACGTGAATCAGCTTATACGGGCAAATTTATTACTTGGGATGAAATCATGGCTTCAACCTTGCATTTAGGACCTGAAGAATATAAATTTGGACCTCTTCCTGATATTAAAGAAGAAATACCGTTAGCAGGAGTAGCACCTAAAATATAACAACAACCATGAAGCGTCGTAATTTTATAAAACAAGTAGCATTAGCTACCGGAGCATTGTCATTGACTTCGGTGAGTGCGGAGCCTTTGAGAGGTTTAACCGTAAGTAGTCCGATGGCTCCCGGATTTAAAAAGTCAATTATGTGGGGCACAGTGGGCATGGAAGGCTCAGTCTTAGATAAATGTAAGGCTATCAAAGCTGCCGGATATGATTCGATTGAACCCAATAGCCATATGGATAGAAAAGAGGTGTTGGATGCTGTAAAAGCGACCGGTTTAACCATTTCTAGTGTATGTTGCTCTACTCACTGGCAAAAGCCTCTTTCAAGTCCGGATGCAGCTGTGCGTCAGGAAGGCATTGATGGAATGATTGTTGCTTTAGAAGATGCTAAGGCTTATGGTACTGATGCTGTTTTGTTAGTTCCGGGAACTGTTGGCGATGAAGTTACATATCAAGAATGTTGGGATCGTTCTACAAAGGAGATTAAAAAGCTTATACCTTATGCAAAGAAAAACAATGCAAAAATTTGTATTGAAAACGTATGGAATAATTTTCTGCTAAGTCCCATTGAAGCGCGTAACTATATTGACCAATTTAAGAGCCCGTTTGTTCGTTTTTATTTTGACTGTGGCAATATTCTTGTCTACGGTTGGCCCGAACAATGGATTAGTATTTTAGGTAATCGGATTGGGCGTATTCATATTAAAGAGTTTAGCAAACAAAAGGCCGATGCAGAAGGTCGTTGGGCTGGATTTAACGTTAAACTAACGGAAGGTGATGTGAATTGGGCGAAAGTGATGAAAGAAGCTAGAGCAAACTATAAAGGAGGTTGGGTGACTACAGAGCAGGGAAGTTCGAACAATTTGGAAGAACTGACTGACCTCAGTCAACGACTAGATAAAATACTTCGAATGTAAATCGAAAAGAACATAACCAAAGGGTCTGAATAGTAATTTATTCAGACCTTTTGGTTATATAATTGTACCGCTTTGCGTATAGAGAGAAGACCGAAGTCTTCCGGATTTAAATTTTCCGGGCGAAGCACTAATAAGGCTGATACATCGTCTTGTGGCACCATGTGCTCAAAGCTTTCAACTGTGCACTCGTAATAAAGATCGAGCGTATGCACATCAAAGCCTTTATAGGGGTAGATATTGGGGAGTGAAAATAAATAACGACAGGTATTTATAGTGAGTCCGGTTTCTTCTTTTATTTCACGAGTAACGGTCTCTTCTGCATTTTCGTACATATCAACAAAACCACCCGGCAAGTCGTACGTCCCTTTAGCCGGCTCATAAGCCCGTTTCGCTATCAGTATTTCACCCGCATGATTGCGAATGAAGCAGGCTACAGCAGCAGAGGGGTTGAAATAGTATATAAATCCACATGAAGTGCATTTTTTTGACTTCTCGTTATTTTCTTCAAATGTTTTTTCTCCACAAACAGGACAATAAATGAATTGAAATAGGGGATGTTTCATAGGTATATTAAAAAAACAGCCTGAAAAGTTTTCTTTGTTGAAAGTGCTTTTCAGGCTGTTGCTATTTTAGATAAATTCTATTTATTCAACAGGTATATCGCGAACTTCCCATCCAAGTGCACTAGCACCTAAAACGGCTGCGTCGCTTTCCTTAAGTTGAGATAGTAGTAGTTTGGTTTTTCCTTGGAAAACTTTAAGCATACTTTTCTCCATTTGTTCTTTAAGCGGGTTTACCAATAAGTCGCCAGCACGTGCCAGCCCGCCAAAAAGGATAATAGCTTCAGGGCTTGAGAAAGCCACAAAGTCAGCAAAAGCTTCACCTAATAACCTACCGGTATATTCGAAGATTTCTTTAGAAAGAGCATCTCCCTGCATAGCGCAATCGTACACGTCTTTAGAAGTGATTTCTTCCGGATTCAAGTTGCGAAGTAAGCTTTCTTCTGTTTTAGCAACAAGAAATTCTCTAGCTGTACGAGCTACACCGGTAGCTGAAGCATAAGCTTCTAAACAGCCATGTCTGCCGCAACCACATAAGCGTCCATTTTCACGCTGCATAATGACGTGACCTAATTCTCCGGCAAAGCCATCATGTCCATAAACCATGTTTCCGCCGATAACGATTCCGCTACCAACTCCGGTACCTAGGGTTACTACAATGAAGTCTTTCATACCTCTGGCAACGCCATAAGTCATTTCGCCAATAGCTGCTGCGTTAGCATCATTGGTCAACGTTACGGGTACTCCTGTTTTCTCGCTAATAAGTTCAGCTAGTGGGACTCTGCCTTTCCAAGGAAGATTAGGGGCGAATTCAATACAGCCATTAAAGTAGTTCCCATTGGGTGCACCTACTCCAATACCTTTGATTTGGTCTAACCCCCCCGCTTGTTCTATAACTGTACTTAAGCCCTCAGCTAGGGCTGTGGTATAATCGTTGATGTCTTCATAATCACCTGTTTTAATAGCACCTTTATACAAGATTGTGCCTCGAGCATCAACAACTCCAAAAACAGAGTTTGTACCGCCTATGTCGATACCAATAACATAAGGTTTTTCCATGGTTTGTTTTTTATGATTAAAATGAATAATTAGTTTATTACCAACAAATATAACGACCTTTTCGTTACAAACATATGGTGTCTGTTGATATTTTGCTTTTGATAGTGGAGTATTTAATGCTATTTGTTTGAAAAATAAGAAATTATCCTCTTTCCATAGTGTATGTGTTTTAACAAATGTTATTTTTTTATAGTCTCCTTTCCCATATGGTTGTTGTTTGTTCATTGCAAGGTTCTTAGGTGACTATTTATTCATTTGTACAATAATCAGAAGTATTAGGCGTTTTAATGATAGACAACAAACTGTTTTATGATGAAAGAAAATCAAGCTTCAGATAAGAAAAACATAACTCCTCAAGCCTTAGAAGAAAAAACTGCTGGTGCTGCTGAAGAAACTTTATTGATGATTAAACAGTTTGCGCGGGTTTGCCATAATACACCAACCTTGCCGGAATATATCAGTACAGTTGTTCTAAACTAATTACATTTCTTTTCTGACCAGATTTAACTGTTTCTAGAAAGCCTTTTTTTACTACTGAAAGGCACAATTTAATCAGCGCTATTTTTAGAAGCCTTTTTTTGCTACTTTTGTACTTAATCGTTAATAATTATTCTATGAGTCATAAAATAGCTCCTTCATTACTATCAGCTGATTTTCTCCATTTGAATGAAGCCGTTGAAATGGTTAATCGTAGTGAGGCTGATTGGTTCCATCTAGATGTTATGGATGGCGTCTTTGTACCCAATATTTCTTTTGGTTTTCCTATTCTTGAGGCTATAGCCCCAGTATGTAAAAAACCTATGGATGTACATTTAATGATTGTAGAACCTCAGAAGTTTGTAAAAGAGGTGGCTGCTGCCGGTGCTTATATGATGAATGTACACTATGAGGCGAGCACACATTTGCATCGTACGGTTTCTGAAATTAAAAAACACGGAATGAAAGCAGCGGTGACCTTAAATCCTCATACTCCAATTTGCTTGTTGGAAGATATTTTGCAAGAGATAGATATGGTTTTGCTTATGTCTGTTAATCCCGGTTTTGGCGGGCAGCATTTTATAGAACATACGGTAAATAAGACAGCCCGTCTGAAAGAAATGATATTGAAAAAAGGGTTAGATACATTGATTGAAGTTGATGGAGGAGTCAATGAGCATACTGCTCGCCTTTTGGTAAATGCGGGGGCAGATGTGCTTGTTGCAGGCAGTTATGTGTTTAAATCTGAAAATCCGGAAGAAACGATTCGTGTATTAAAAAATATCTAATTAGGAATAAAGCAGAATCATGTTGATGCAACTTACTTTCTGTATCTTTTGTCTTGTCTATTTGTTTGTATAAAAATATTTTAATTAGGATAACTTTTGTACTTTTGTGCTGCAATACGATAGCTCACTCAATGTATAATTCAATATTTTAATTAGTATGCGAACTCCCTATTTAGTTTTCTCCGGAAGTAACTCCCGTTATTTAGCAGACAAAATTTGTCATAGTCTTGGTTGTGAACTTGGACAAATGAATATTCAGAACTTTGCAGATGGAGAATTCTCAGTTTCTTATGAGGAATCTATCCGTGGAAGAGATGTTTTTTTAGTACAGTCTACGTTTCCTTCTTCTGATAACTTGATGGAACTTTTATTGATGATTGATGCAGCAAAACGTGCATCCGCTCACTCTATAGTTGCCGCTATCCCTTATTTTGGTTGGGCACGTCAAGACCGTAAGGACAAACCCCGTGTTTCTATTGGTGCTAAGCTAATTGCTGATATACTTGGAGTGGCTGGTATTGACAGACTAATTACGATGGATCTACATGCTGATCAGATTCAAGGATTTTTTGATGTGCCAGTTGACCACTTGTATGCTTCATCTGTCTTTTTAGAGTATATAAAGTCTTCATTGCCATTGGATAACCTAGTGATAGCTACGCCGGATGTGGGAGGAACAAAACGTGCTAACTCCTATTCGAAATACTTAGGAGTTCCAATGGTCATTTGTCATAAATCTCGCTTACGTGCGAATGAAGTAGATGAAATGCGCATAATTGGTGATGTGCAAGACATGGATGTATTACTAGTTGACGATATTGTAGATACCGCAGGAACAATAACCCGTGCAGCAGATCTTATGATGGCTAATGGAGCTCGTTCAGTGCGTGCTATCGCTAGTCATGCCGTAATGTCTGACCCGGCTTCGCAATTGATTGACCAGTCTGCATTGGCAGAAATTATATTCACAGACTCTATACCTTATACGAAGAAATGTGAAAAGGTTAAAATGCTTTCTGTTGCCGATTTGTTTGCTGAAGCAATTCGCAGAGTATGTCATGATGAATCTATCAGCTCTTTGTACGTGATTTGATCAGAGAAAATACTTATATAAAAAAGAAGCCGGAGTTGAACGACTATTCAACTCCGGCTTCTTTTTTATATGGATTTGTGAGGATATGGTGCAAAGAAGTAATCAGTTACTTGGGCTTTGTGTTTGTTCTTCTAAGAACTGCCATAGATTATCTTCCGGTACATCAGCAACGATGTGGACAGTTTGTTTAGAAACCGGATGTATGAACTCAACAGAACGGGCTAGAAGACTAATGCCTCCATCCGGATTTGAACGCTTAGCTCCATATTTGAGATCTCCCTTAATGGGACAACCTATTGTGGCAAGCTGACTTCTGATTTGATGATGCCTTCCTGTTTCCATATCTATCTCAAGCAAATAATAGTTGTCAGAAGAGGCGATTACTTTGTAGTGTAAAACAGCTCGCTTAGCAAGAGGAGTTTCTTTGTCGTATGCATAGCTTTTATTTTGCTTTTCATTTTTAATCATCCAGTGGGTGAGGGTACCTTCTTTTTCGTCAGGAAGTTTGCTAACAATCGCCCAATATGTTTTTTTTACTTCCCCCTTTCTAAACAATTCATTCATGCGAGAAAGTGCTTTGCCAGTTTTAGCAAATAGTACAATTCCGGAGGTTGGACGGTCTAACCGATGGGTAACTCCGACAAATACGTTGCCAGGCTTGGCATATTTTTCTTTAATCCACTCTTTTACCATTTCAGAAAGAGGCTTGTCGCCAGTCTTGTCTCCCTGAACAATTTCATGAGAGTTTTTATTTACCCCTATTAAATGGTTGTCTTCGTATATGACTTTCATTTGAATGTATTTAAAAAGGTTAGCAGCCTGAATGATTCATGTGAACCGATTCGACCTGCTAACCTTTTGTATATAAATATATAACTTGAGTCTGATTACATATTCATGCCACCACAACAGTGAATGACTTGTCCGGTAACATAAGATGAAAGATCAGAAGCCAAGAATACAGCTGTGTTAGCCACATCTTCCGGAGTTCCACCCCGACGTAGTGGTATCTGTTTTGCCCATTCTTTTTTAACTTCCTCAGATAGGACGGCTGTCATGTCTGTGATGATAAATCCGGGAGCAATAGCATTAGCACGAATATTTCTAGAACCTAGTTCTTTGGCGGTGCTTTTAGCAAGTCCAATCATTCCTGCCTTAGAAGCAGAATAGTTTGCTTGTCCGGCATTTCCGGAAACGCCCACTACTGAAGCCATATTGATAATACTACCAACTTTTTGTTTCATCATGATAGGTGTAACTGCATGGGTGAAGTTGAAAGCCGATTTAAGGTTTACAGTAATTACTGCATCCCATTGATCTTCAGTCATACGCATAAGTAATCCGTCTTTGGTGATGCCCGCATTGTTTACAAGAATATCGATGCGACCAAAGTCTTTAGCTATCTCATTGATAACTTGATGAGTCTCCTCGAAGTTGGCTGCGTTAGAGGCATAGCCTTTTGCTTTCACACCTAAGGCTGCTATTTCTTTTTCGGTTTCTAAGCCGATTTCATTGATAACTAAATCCGTAAATGCTACATGAGCACCTTCGGAAGCAAATTTTAGTGCAATTGCTTTTCCAATTCCACGAGCTGCTCCGGTTACAACGGCTACTTTTCCTTCTAATAATTTCATTTCAATAGTTATTTATGTTTTATCACTAACAAATTGTTTTCGGTTTAATGCTTGATTAGGCAAGCACCGGTTGAGTATCCACCCCCAAATACGGTGATAGCTACAAGGTCTCCTTTTTTAAAGAGAGATTTATTTTGTGCATAGACTAATGCTGAACTAACAGACCCGGTATTTCCCAACTCTTCTATGTTGTGTAGAAGTTTCTCATGAGGTAAATCCAATTGGTCAGCTATATTTTTAAGTATACGCATATTGGCTTGATGACCTATAAAGTAACTAAGGTTATCCCAAGTCAAATTGTTTTTATCCAGTAAATACTCTACGCTTTTAGGCATGTATTTACAAGCTTGAATAAATACGTTTTTTCCATCAGGCATTTCAATACCTCCATCATAAGGTTTTAGCATGACACCATAAGGTCCTTTCCCTATGTGTCCGAGAGCTTCCGTCATGATGTCTATTACTTCGGGTTCATCCTCAGCACAGGATTCTTTTGATACAAAAAATACTGCGGCAGCATCACCCCATAAATGTCCGGCTTTTGGATCAGTTTCATTGGCATAAGCAGAGTTCATATCAGCAGAAAGAATCAATGCTTTGGTAGCCTTACCAGATATGAAAAAAGCTTCGGCAATTTCCAACGCATTTTCAAATGAAGAGCATGCTGATGACATAGCAAAAGCTTTAGCATCAGGAATATCATAAATTTGTTGGACAACATGGGCTGTGGTACCTACTGTATCATAAGGTGAGTAGGAGGCAGCTATAAGCAAATCTACTTCTTTGATATCATAAGGTAGGGTGGGAAGGGCATTCTTTAATGCCTCTAAACTCATTGTGGTTACATTTTCATTTTTTCGAGCCTTTGATCGTGTTTTTATGCCAGTACGCTGGGTAATCCACTCATCAGTTAAGCCGTTTAAGTTTAAAAAGTATTCATTGGGTACTCTATCTTCTGGGATATAATACCCGCAAGCGTTTATATACATGCTTATTTGTTTATCTTAATACCGTTATATATTAAATTGATTAGGTTCTCATTATACTCATATTGTCTTGTTACAGAATTGGCTATTCTACCTCTAATGTATGGCACTTCCAGTCCTTTTAGAGCGTGGTGTAAGATGGTGGCTGTGATTTCTGTACTGGGTACTTGAAAGATTCCTTCAGAAACTCCATCTTCTAAAATTTCTTTGATGATTTCCGTCTCTTTCTTATCAAAACTTTTGCGCACCTTTTCTACACGCCATATATCTCGGAAAAACTTGGCTCTTAGTGTGCCATTTCTGAATACAATTGATTTTACTGCATTTTGTCTAGCATGAAAGAAATCCATTAGTTTTTCATCGGCAGGCATTTCTTTTGTCGAAACTTCATGTAGTGTTGCAATCAGCTTTTCTATTTCAGTTTCTATGACTGCTGAATAGATTTCATCCTTGCTTCTGAAATAGGTATAGACCGTTCTTCTTCCTTTTTTAGAAGCTTGAGCTATATCATTCATAGTGGTGTTGTCGAATCCTAAACGGGCAAATAATTGCCTGGCTACATCGACTAGCATATCTCGGGTTTTAGATACAGTTAAAGACATAATCTTGCACAAATCAATTAAAACTGTGCGAAAATACAGAAAAAACACAATCCACTCCAAGTGAAAGCAAAAAAACTTACTGAAATTTTGTTTATGAAAATATAATTCCTACCTTTGCAGTCGTTAAACATATCGCGGAGTGGAGCAGTGGTAGCTCGTTGGGCTCATAACCCAAAGGTCACAAGTTCGAGTCTTGTCTCCGCAACTAAGAAAAGGCAATCGAAGATTCGGTTGCTTTTTTTGTATAACTACCTAATGTTGTTTTTATCATTAGGTGCTTATATATGTTGCTACAACTATTGTGAAAAGGATGTACCTGCTTTATAGAATACAATAAAGCTTCTTTGATTTATGATATGTTTGGAAAATCTTTTATATCAAAAAGTGATGCGATTCATTAGACAAATCTTTTGATTAGATACACTTCTCATGTATAAGATTAATGAATGAAAAGCTATTCTATATAGACAAAGGCATAGGAAGATGGTGAAAGAAAATTTGTTTTATTAATTTAATAGGCTGTGATGCAAAAAAATATATACTTTTGCACTCGGTTTGAATGAAGAATACGTTAATTTATGCAAAAGAAACTGGTTATAGTAGAGTCGCCCGCCAAGGCTAAAACGATAGGGAAGTTTTTAGGTGATGACTTTAAAGTCTTATCAAGCTATGGACACATTCGTGACTTGAAATCAAAAGAGTTTAGTATTGATATCGACAATAACTACAAACCTGAATATGCAGTCCCGGCAGATAAAAAGAAGCTGGTAAGTGAACTGAAAAGTGCAGCTAAGAAAGCAGATAGTATTTTACTAGCATCGGATGAGGACCGTGAAGGAGAGGCTATTGCATGGCATCTTTTTGAAGTGTTGGACTTAAAGCCTGAAAATACCAAGCGTATTGTTTTTCATGAGATAACGAAATCCGCTATTCAAAATGCTATTGAGAATCCTCGAGATATTGATACACATCTAGTTGATGCGCAGCAAGCTCGTCGAATATTAGACCGCATTGTTGGTTTTGAACTTTCACCTGTATTGTGGAGGAAAATAAAGCCGGCTCTTTCAGCAGGACGCGTACAATCGGTAGCTGTTCGTTTAATTGTAGAACGAGAACGTGAAATAAATAACTTCACTTCAGAAGCTAGTTTTCGTGTTATCGCATTATTTATACTTCCTGACGGAACCACTGTTTTAAAAGCAGAATTAGCCAAACGATTAAAGACTGAAGAAGAAGCTCTTGCCTTTTTAGAATCATGCAAGAATGCTCAATTCCGAATTGATGATATAAGCAAGAAGCCTTTGAAGAAAAGCCCTGCTCCGCCTTTTACTACCTCTACTTTGCAGCAGGAAGCTTCTCGTAAATTAGGTTATTCTGTATCTCAAACCATGATGTTGGCACAACGACTTTATGAAGCAGGATTTATTACCTATATGCGTACTGACTCAGTTAATTTGAGTGACTTGGCTCTTGGAACTACCAAAGAAGAAATACAAAAAACATACGGTGAGGATTACTATAAGTTTCGCCGCTATCATACAAAAAGCAAAGGAGCTCAAGAAGCTCACGAGGCCATCCGTCCAACCTATATGAACCAAACAGAGATAACGGCATCGGCTCAAGAGAAAAAGCTGTATGACCTTATCTATAAACGTACAATAGCCTGTCAGATGGCTGATGCTCAATTGGAGCGAACTACTATTACTATAGTTGCTGAGGGAGTGAAAGAAAAATTCCAAGCTGTAGGCGAGGTAATTGTCTTTGACGGATTCCTACATGTATACCTTGAAGGATCAGATGATGAGGGAGAAAAGGAGCAAGGAGAATCATTGCTTCCTCCAGTGAGTGTGAATGACGCTCTTAATTTGAAAGAGATTACTGCTACCGAGCGATTTTCACAACGTCCACCACGTTATACAGAAGCCAGTCTGGTGCGAAGGATGGAAGAACTAGGTATTGGCCGTCCTTCTACGTATGCACCTACTATACAGACGATTCAAAATAGAGAGTATGTAGTGAAAGGAGATAAAGAAGGCGTTAAGCGAGACTACCAAGTATTGACACTTAAAGACAATAAGATTAAAAACCAGCAGAAATCTGAAATAGCCGGTGCTGATCGGAATAAGCTGATGCCTACTGATATAGGCTCGGTGGTTAATGACTTTTTGATTGAATATTTCCCTCAGATATTAGATTATAACTTCACAGCTAATGTTGAAAAAGAATTTGACGTGATTGCTGAAGGTAAA
This sequence comes from uncultured Parabacteroides sp., assembly GCA_964610765.1. Lineage (GTDB taxonomy): Bacteria > Bacteroidota > Bacteroidia > Bacteroidales > Tannerellaceae > CAZSWS01. Next base: position 11,296 of record CAZSWS010000005.1, on the reverse strand, counting down.
TTATCTTGGACTAAAGCAATAGACTCATTCTATAAAATGTTTCATCCTATAGTTGAAGCGACTTCTGCTATTAAAACCGAACATAAAGTAGGTGAGCGTCTGTTGGGAACAGACCCTAAAAGCAATAAGCCGGTATTTGTTAAGATAGGTCGATATGGACCGGTTGTTCAAATTGGACAGGCAACAACAGAAGATGGTAAAAAAGGTGAGAAACCCCAGTTTGCTTCTTTACTGAAAGGGCAATCCATAGAAACAATCACACTGGAAGAGGCTCTGAAGCTATTTGATTTGCCTAGAACAGTCGGAGAGTATGAAGGAAAAGAAATTGTTGCAGCTATTGGACGTTTTGGACCATTCATCCGTCATGATGGTAAATTTGTTTCCATACCTAAGGAATTAAATCCTATGACTATTAACGTAGAAGAATCAATTGAGCTTATTGAAGATAAGCGCAAGAAAGAAAAAGAACGTTTCATTAAGTCATTTGAGGAAGAGCCAGGACTAGAAGTATTAAATGGGCGTTATGGGCCTTATATTGCATTCAATAAAAAGAATTATCGCATTCCTAAAGGAAAAGAGGCTGCTTCATTAACACTTGAAGAAGTGCGTGAGATTATTGCTGCAACACCTGAGAAAACAACTCGTAAACGTACCACTAAAAAGAAGTAAGAGGCGAAAGAGCAAAGTTTTCATCTGGAAGATGGATAAACATGATAAATGTAGAGAGGGGGAAGCGGCGTTTCTTCCTCTTTTTTTGTGAAATGATGGATGACTTGTCGTTTGTTTTACCTTTTGAACTATATTTACTCGGGAAAAAACAAGTCCGCTTTATATCGGATGATATGGTATTTAATAAAACTAGTTATGGACAATAGATATAAAGAAGCTTTTCTTTTTCTTTTCTTACTACTTATACATCCGTTATCCTCTCAGAATTTTTCTGGTCGCGTTACTAATCATAAATCAGAACCAATAGCAGGGAGTACTGTATTTATTGTCGAAGCCAACCAAGGTATCGCTTGTAATTTGCAGGGAGCTTTCCAAACAACACTGAAAGAGGGTGTGTATAATGTGGAATATCGCTGCTTAGGTCATGAAAGCTTTTCTGAAACCATACAGATAAAACCGAATGAGAAATTATATCGGTCGATTGTTTTAACTGAAAAACCAATAGAGTTAAAGGAAGTTGTTGTCACTAATAATAAAGAAGATCGAGCCTATTCAATTATGCGGAAAGCCATTGAAAAAGCTCCCTACCATCAACGCTTAGTCAACGCTTATGAAGCTGATTGTTATATCAAAGGAGATCTTGAGCTCGTGAGTGTTAGTAAAATTGTAGACAAACTTTCATCAGTAGATGGTATGAAGATGTCAGATTTTAAAGGGAATCTGTTTATTCAGGAGTCGTATAGTACCATCAAATTTAGGTCACCAGATAGCTACGAACAAACAGTTAAAGCTTTTTCGAGTAGTGCGCCTGATGACTTTGACCCGAAAGATGCTATGCGCTTTATCATAAGCTCTCTTTATCTTCCTCGTTTTTCCGGCTTGATATCTCCTTTAAATCCCCAAGCTTTTACTTTTTACCGTTTTAGATATGAAGGATATTTGGAAGAAGATGGTGAGTATATCAACAAAATCAAGGTGATACCTAAGATGAAAGATCCTGAGTTGCTTGAAGGAGATTTATATATTGCAGATAATTCATGGGATATTCGATATGCTGATTTAACCGGAAATATGTATGGAATCAAACAACAGTTTACTATAACCTATGATTTGTTGAGTGATAAAGTTTATTTGCCCACTACTTATAGTAACAAGTTGCATGGTAAACTCATGGGGGTTGAGGGGTATTTTAATTATTATGCATCTATCAAATACAACGAAATTATAGTTAATGAGTCTGCTGAATCGATAGAGAAAGAAATAAAGGAAGCCAAAAAGCCCAAAAGCTTAGAGATTAAAATGTATGATAAGAATTATTTGGTAAAGACAGATTCTTTGTCAACCCAACGAGATTCTCTATTTTGGGCAGAAATACGAAACACACCTCTTAACGATAGAGAAAAACAAAGCTATGTAGTCAAAGATTCCATTCAAGGACGTGTTGACTCTGTTCGTAAGACGTATACAAATGCTACTTTTGAACCTTTTGACTTGGTGACCGGAGGAAGAATAGGTGGCGATTCTACGCGGTTTGAATTTAAATATGGTGGAATCATAGGGGCATTGAAAGACTATAGTTTTGTAGATGGGTTTTCCTTAGGGCAGAAGTTCGAATTATCAGCAAAGCTAAATCAATCAAACAAACTTGTTTTTACTCCGGAACTATATTATACGACTGCAAGAAAAAACCTGGTTTGGTCAGCTACGCTTGAACTGAAATATGCTCCAATGCGTTTAGGGCATTTAATTGTTTCAGCGGGTGATGTTTCAGCCGATTTTAGTCCATCTGGAACAGCTCTACCAGACGATGCTTTCAGTACATTGTTTTATGGTGAAAACCACCGTATGTTGTATCGGAATAAATATTTTCATCTGAGAAACGCTATTGATTTGACTAATGGACTTCAATTAATTACAATCCTTAAAGCCGCAGATCGTTCGGCACTTACTAATAACACCCGTTATCGTTTTTTTGGTTCAGGCAGTAAGATAAAAGAAAACCTTCAAGATATGGAATATAATGATTTGCTTTCGTATTCGGTTGGCTTTACTTACACACCAGAATATTACTATTCTATCTATGAAGGAAGAAAAAGATACCGGCATACAAAGTATCCAACAATTACAATGTTTTATGACGAAGGTTTTTCATCAGTAAGTTCAGAAAACAGTAGATTCAGAAGATTACAAGGACAAATTAATCATAGAGTGAGGCTTAATCCCTTTAGCTCATTTAGTTATTTGATTAATGCAGGTGGCTATTTAGGAGATAGGAGTCGAATGAACTTTGCCGATTATAAACATATAAATACAACCGGCAATGTTTGGGCAGCTACTAAATCCCCTTTGTATTCGTTTATGTTGCTTGATCCTTATCAGGCTTCCACAAATAAATATTGGGTGTATAGTCATATAAATTATAACAGTAAATACATCTTGTTTAAAAGACTTCCTTTTTTGCAAGGTAAGCTCTTTAACGAAGGGCTCCACTTGAAATATCTATATACACCTACGATGAAGAATTATACTGAACTGGGATATTCTGTTGACTTATTCCACATGTTATCTCTAGGAGTACATTGTTCGTTTCTTAAGTTCAACTACGAAAGTGTAGGTCTTCGTATGGTATTTAATATGGATGTGTTTAGGTAACCTTCTCTAAAGTAATAAGGAGTTTAGCGTGTGAACTGGTAGAGGTATTCAGCTGTATTTCCACAAGCATCTATTACACGCAGTACTAACTCTTGTTGTCCGACATCTAATCTTGATTTATCTATTTGGTAGCTTATTTTGCCATTTTTACCATCCATTTCAAACAGTGCATACGCACCATTAATTTCTCCTCTGTAAGAAGAAATGCCACTTAAATTGTCCGAAATATGAAAACTAATAGTATGTCCCCATTGTTTGGTGTTGATGGGGGTAATCTTGGGTGGTGTGCTGTCACAACCTATGGTATAGGTATATCCTAGTTCTCTAATAGTTGTATGCATCCACCCCTCTTTATACTGACCACCAACCCAGTTTCTATGACCTTTATTTAAAGAAATAACACCATACTGCTTTTTGTTAGGCAGACTGTCATTAACAATGCGAAGAGCCATGGAAGCAGGAGTATGTAAAGGAATAAATTGATGATGAAGCTTGTGGTGTGTTTGATTGGATGAAACATCTTCATTTGAACCATACCTGAAATTTACATCGGCATATAATGCTTGACGTGGGATATGTAATCTTATTCCTTTTGCACCAAAGGTGTTATCTGCTAATCGGTGAAAAGTCTGTGTGAACAAAGTTGTGTCCGGAGTCAGTAGGGACTGTTCAATCCCTTCAATCCAAAATGAAAAAGAATTGGTATTACCATAGAGATCTGAAACCAAGAAAAGAACTTCGTAGTCGCCCTCTTCTTCAATCGTAAGGTAGCCTCTATTGATGTGGTCTATAAACGACAAGCGATTTCCGGGCTCAACAAAGGTTTTCACATAATGCTTCCTTGTATTTCTCCACTCATCATAGTCTATTAGACTGTTTATATAGCGTGTTTCATCAAATGAGAAACGATTCATATCACTATGAAACAGTTCAATGCCATTCACACTCATAGAGATTGTTTTGGTTCCATAAATATTAGAAGTGTTGTCCATTCTGTCAAGTGTTTGAATGGAGAAACCTATTTTACCCCATGCCTCTATTTTATCGTTTGAGGTTAATTCACCTCCTTGAGTGGTTGTGGTTTTAAGCCGGATAGACTGTTCGGAGCCATTAACAATTCCTAGCCCTTCAATGGGGTGAATTTTGATGCCATGAATGGCAGGAACTTTTGTGTCTTTTATTCGGTCTTTGTAATAGGGGAGTGGGTCTATTACCTCTTCTGTCTGAGTATCACGTATCTCAAAATGAAGATGAGGACCTCCGGAACTTCCACTGTTGCCCGCATATCCAATAATCTCCCCCTCTTTAAACGCAAAGAGTGCCGTATCAAGTCTTATATCAATATTGAAACTCTCTAGCTCGTATTGTTTTTCTTTTACATACTGAGCAATGCTCTTAGTGAACCTTTGCATATGTCCATATACGGTTGTTGTGCTATCCGGATGATCTATATAAAGGGCATTTCCATATCCCCAAGGACTGACGCTGATACGTGATATAAAACCATCTTTAACAGCATGTAGAGCTTTCCCTTCAACCCCTTGTGTTTTAAAGTCTAAACCAGAATGAAAATGATTGGCTCTGAGTTCTCCAAAATTGGCACTAAGCAGAATAGGGAAGTCAAATGGGTTTCGTAATTCCTGTGCTGTTGCAGTAAGTATGGAAAAATATATAAATCCTGTTACTCCGATAGCTCGTATAATATGAAGCATAAACTATGTGAATTATTACTTATTTGTTCGAGTAAATGATGAAATCAGCCATAATTGGGAGGTGGTCACTGGTTCCTCCTTCATATTTAGGACCTCTGTATGTACGTTTGGGTTTGAAAGTATCATCCACCTTATCTTCGGTTAGCAAAAAAGGGAAAGTAATGATATCAGCTGTTCCTTCTTTATAGCATATAGATGACTTTTTAGTTATCATTTCTTGATTTATAATCATTTGATCAAGCTGTGACCATTCGTTCCGATATTTATAGGTTCCCGGCATACTTAGTTTTTCTGGTTCAGCAAAAAGATTTATTAGCTGTAACTCATGGGTTGTTCGATTATCCATTTGAGTAAGAGAGGGAGCTCCAAGAACTTTTTGAATACTTTTATTTTGGGGGGTGTCATTGAAGTCACCCATAATAATTATACGAGGTTTTTTTCGTAGTTTATAAACCGAATCACATGCAGCACGTAAGGTTCTGGCTGCATCCAGTCGTTCACCTTCAGACTCCTTTTCACCACCGGAACGAGATGGAAAATGGCATACGAATACATCTAGTATATTTCCATCAACAATTTCGCCCCAAACATGTAAAATATCTCTTGATTTTTTATCTGTTTTTCTGAAAGGGATTCGAATAGAGGTATGACCAGTATATTTGAATTTTTCACGTTGATAGAGTAGGGCTACATGGATGCCTCGCGCGTCTGTTCCGTCGCCTATACAAAATCGATATTGAAATTCATTGAGAGGTGTTCGTTTCAGAAGGTGATGCAGGGTAGAGTCGTTTTCTACTTCACACAAGCCTATTAAAGCAGGCATATCCCATTCGCCGGCAGCAATAATAGCCTTGGATAGCTGTTGAAGCTTGTTATAATAGCGACGATTAGTCCATTTACGCTCACTGTCCGGCAAGAACTCATCGTCATCTTTTTCCGGATTGTCCACGGTGTCAAATAAGTTTTCAACATTATAACTCACAACTCTAAAAGGTGTTTGTGCTTGTTGGTTGCACGAGTAGCATATAAGCAGTATAAGAGAAATATAATAAACTTTATGGAGCTTCATAAATATATCAGTTATAATCTTGTGTAAAGTCTTTGATGATAGATTAATCCATTAATTGGTAATAGACTCATCCAAATTAATTGAGGGAAGAATACTAAAAAGAGTTTCTTCCCTCTGAATTTGCTTAGAAAACAGTTCGTGATTTATTTTGCAGGTATGTTTTTAAGTACTTCCAGCAAATGTCGCCACCACATATCAACTGTTTTAATTTCCATTCTCTCATTCGGAGAGTGTACGTCCCGCATGGTAGGACCAAAAGAAATCATATCCAGATAAGGATATTTTTCTAGGAATAGTCCGCATTCCAACCCGGCGTGGATAGCCATAATTTTAGGCTCTTTATTAAATAGTTTTATGTAAGTTTCTTTAGCGACTTTTAATATTTTTGAATCCGCATTGGGAGCCCATCCCGGATATCCATCTCCTTGCACTACTTCTGCTTTAGCAAGGAGAAAGGTTGAGGCAACTTCATTAGCTAATGCCTCTTTTGCAGAGTTTGTAGAGCTGCGCTGGCTAGTAACAACTACAATTTGGTTGTTTTCTTTCATTTTGACAGAGGCTAGGTTGGTAGATGTTTCAACCAACCCTTCAATTTCATGACTCATGCCGTATACGCCATGTGGACAGGCATTTAATGAATGAATTAAATTTAGTTTTAGTTCGTTGTCTAAAGAAAAGGCTGGTTTGTCTGTTGTCCCCAATTCCAGCTTAGCGTTCGGATCGGCATATTTAAATTCACTTTCTAGATCTGCTGCAAATTGGTTTGCGATAATGCGTGCTTTTTCTTTGTCATCAGACTTTAAGCCAATTACAGCATGAGCTTCTCTAGGGATTGCATTGTGTAGATTGCCACCTGAAATACTGCATAAAGTGAAATCACAGTCACAGTTTAATAAGTACAAAAAGCGGGCAAGTATCTTATTGGCATTACCTAAGCCTTGGTGGATGTCACCTCCTGAGTGGCCTCCTCTTAAACCCTTAACGTCTATTTGTACATAAGTTAGTGCATCATTAACAGGCTGTGGAGTATAGGTGAAGGTAGCTGTAGTGCCTTTACCTCCTGCACATCCAATGAAAATTTCTCCCTCATCTTCGCTGTCAAGGTTCAGTAATATTTTGCCGGTCATAAAGCCACTTTCTAAGGCTTGCGCTCCTGTTAGCCCGGTTTCTTCATCTACCGTAAATAAACACTCTATCGGACCATGCTCGATATCGTTTGAAGCCAGAACGGCAAGCTCAGCAGCTACGCCAATTCCATTGTCAGCCCCTAACGTCGTGCCTTGTGCTTTTACCCACTCTCCATCAATAACAGTTTGTATAGGGTCGTTTTCAAAATCGATAGTAACATCACTGTTTTTTTCACAGACCATATCCATGTGCGATTGCAAAATGACCGTTTCAAGATGCTCGTATCCGGGGGTTGCTTGTTTTGAAATTATAATGTTACCAACTTTATCTTTTTTGATTGGAAGCTTGTGCTCATGGGCAAAATCTTCTAAGTATTTGATTATTTTTTCTTCTTTTTTAGATGGTCTGGGTACTTTGGTTATTTCATCAAAGTATTTCCAGACGATTGCTGGATTTAAATCTGCAATTCTCATGATGATTTGTTTTAATGTGTTTTTATAGAATATACTATTGTTTTATTATATAGACGTTCTTGTTGTTTTATGTAGCTGAAAATAAGAATCTTGTTGCTGATTTGAATGTGGATAAGCAAAGTGAAAAATGAATTCTTTACTCCAAATGCTTCAGCTAATCGCTTAAACTCTTATCTTTGCGTTCACAAATATAGTAAAAACGGCTTATTTGTAGTAAAAACTTTGAGGTTCTTACTGTTGAACATGAAGACTCTTTGTATATTTGTATGATAAAAAAGTAAATAATTTATAAGTACCGTATTAAAAATCATTGTATGAAAAGTGTAAACTATGTTATTAGTGGAGTACTAGCTGTTGCTGTGATCATTTTGTATATCATGCAATTTTCCGGAAAACAAGAGACTAGCCCAACATCGGTTAGAGCAGCTTCAGGAGATACTACTATAGCTACTCTACCAATAGCTTATGTAAATTTAGATTCCCTTTTGTTGAATTATAATTTTTCAAAAGACCTGAATGAGCAGATTGCAAGAAAATCTGAAACGGCTCGTGCTAACTTAACTCAAAAAGGTCGTGCATTAGAATCGCAGTTAAAAGACTTTCAGCACAAGTTGAATAATAATGGCTTTTTAACACAAGAACGTGCTGAGCAAGAGCACCAACGTTTGCTTAAAGAGCAAGAAAACTACCAGATGCTGGAAAACAGACTCAGTCAGGAGTTGATGGAAGAACAGATGAAAGTTAGTGCACAACTTACAGAAACAATTCTTGAATTGTTGACTAAATTTAATGCAGATAGAAAATACGAAGTTATTTTTGCCAATAGCTCAAGAGATAATATTCTGTTAGCTAACGATGCTTACGATATCACTGTTGAAGTGGTTGAGTACTTGAATAAAAACTACTCTTCATCTGCGAAATAACATAGATGAATTGAAAATATTTTAGACGTTTACACATAAAGACCGTACAATGATACCATAATTGTACGGTCTTTATGTTTTATATAACTAACAATGAGCGCATTTGAATTGACTATACTCGGTTGTGGATCGGCCTTGCCAACTATCAGACATCTTCCTTCATCTCAGGTGATTAAGCTGAGAGATAAAGCGTATATGATTGATTGCGGTGAAGGTACACAGTTGCAAATGAGACGTATGAAAGTACGTTTTGGAATGATTAATCATGTGTTTATCTCGCATGCTCATGGTGATCATTGTTTAGGTTTGCCCGGTATGCTTTCAACCTTTGGTATGCTTGGACGATTAGCCGATTTGCATGTTTATGGTCCTGATGAGGTTGAGCATTTTTTGCAACCCGTTATGCAAACTGTTTGTCAAAATCTTCCGTATAATGTTATATTTCACACGATTGATACTACTCGTTTTGAGTTAGTAATGGAAGACCGTTCATTAGAAGTCTATGCTATTCCTTTAATACACCGAGTCCCTACTTGTGGCTTCTTATTTAAAGAGAAACCTATGAAGTCTCATTTAAGAAAAGACATGATTGATTTTCATGAAATACCCATTCGGTTTTTAGCAGGTATTAAAAATGGAGATGATTATGTGACACCTGATGGTGAGACTATACCAAACAGTCGATTGACAAAGCCTGCGAGAGAGCCCATTCGCTATGCTTATTGTTCAGATACTTTATTTAATCCTTCAATTATTCCATTTATTGAGCATGTTGATTTGCTTTATCATGAATCTACCTTCTTAGAGTCAGATTTGAAGAGAGCTAAAGC
>CAZSWS010000005.1:0-1740 GCA_964610765.1 uncultured Parabacteroides sp. | reverse complement strand
GTGTTTCTCAGTAATAATTTATATGTTTGTGTCTGTTGAAGAGATACTATCTATGCATAAAATCGTTGCAATCATATCTTTTATATTTATTTCTACCCTTCCACTCTTTGCGCAAAGTCCGGTGGTAATTCCGCCAGACACTACATCCAAAGCAGAGGCTGACACGGTACGTATCTCTGTGGTTGATAATGTAATTCATTTATCAAATGCTCCTGTTGGAAGTAAAATGGAAATTTTCAGTATTCTTGGTGTTAAGGTGTATGAAGTAGTTATTCGTATGCCTATTGCTGAATACAGACCGAATATATCGAAAGGTTATTACATTGTTCGAATTAAAAACAGAGTTAAAAAGATTATGATTCGCTAGTTCTGAGCACAGTAATTATGCCGGTTTAGTTTTATATACCAATACCTTATCTATTCGAACCCCATCCATATCTACAACTTCAAAGCTAAAGTTCATCCAAGTCAGCTTTTCGCCGGTCTTAGGGACTTCTTGTAGAATACTCAAAATTAGTCCACTCAGCGTATTAAAGTCATGGTCTGTATACAAATCTTCCATGTCAAAGCGTTCTAGAAACTCATAGAACGGATATTGACCATCAATCAACCATGATCCGTCAGCCCGTTGTACCCAGTCTTGCTCATCACCAATTTCTGTGACTTGACCAATTAATGCTTCCATGATATCTCTTAGAGTAGCAATGCCTTGTACGCCTCCAAAGTCATCAGTTACAATACCATATTTAACATGTGCTTGTTTGAATTGCTCAAGTGCATTATAGACACTTTGCTTTTCAGGAAGAAACTGAGCAGGTCTGATGATTTCCTTGATAGAAAAATCCGGATTGTTCATATTCAAGAAAAGATCTTTCAGGTATATTACTCCAATGATGTTATCTAGTTTGTCTTCAGCAACGGGATAGATGGTGTATAGATTCTCTTTTACTTTATTGATTATCTCCTCTTTTGAGTCATTTAGCTCTAACCAAACCAAATCACTTCTGTGAGTCATAATTGAACCTAGGTTTCTATCACCCAGGTTGAATACGCGTTCAACAATATCTTGTTCGACCTCTTGAACCTCACCGGTATCGTATCCCTCCTTAACGATTGCTTTAATTTCTTCTTCAGTAATTTTATTGTCATTTTTATCTTTTAGCCCTAAGACAGACAGAACAAATGAAGTGCTTTTAGATAAAAGCCAAATGAAAGGAGTAACCAGAATAGCTAATACGTTCATGGGTTTGGCAACAAAGGTGGCTATTCGCTCCGGGAACCCCATTCCTAACCGCTTAGGAACAAGCTCACCCAGTACGAGAGTTAGATAAGTTACGATAATAACAATCAATACTTTAGACAAAGTCATTGCATAAGGAGAAAGCCATTCTATTTTAGCTAGAACAATAGCTAAATCGGCAGCAAAAGCCTCTCCGGAGTATAATCCGGTCAGAATACCAATCAGTGTAATGCCGATTTGTATAGTCGATAAGAATCGATCCGGATTGTTTGCCAATAATAATGCCGTATCGGCAGATTTGTTTCCTTTTTTAGAAGCACTTTCTAAACGAGACTTTCGAGCTGACACTAGACTTATTTCAGACATAGACAGAACCCCGTTTAATAAGATAAGGATAAGTATAATTAGTATTTCCATTTATTCATTGATGATTTCCTACGAATATACGAAGAAAATTAACAGTATATAAAGTTGTTTTTATTTGAATCTCATTTCTTAAT
>CAZSWS010000004.1:56621-70092 GCA_964610765.1 uncultured Parabacteroides sp. | reverse complement strand
TCAGGAATGATTGCCTTCCCGTTTTCGTCAGCATAGATTCCTCCTATTTTACCCCCAAACTGTACGGTGGAAAAAACCACCGGTCCTTGTGTTAAGCTATCCTTGATAAAGATTGTTTTCTCCTGACAGAGCACAATTGATGATAACAGTAAAAATAGAAGAACGATTTTAGACTTCATAATCTATAGCTATATAAAAAGATTTTTGTTTCACATTTAGCTACCGGACGTAAATATAAGGAATTAAAACACGGTATATCATTCATGCGGTCATTTTCTTTAAGTAGGAATAAAAGGCAAATCCCTAACAAAAAGGCATAAAAAAAGGAGAAAGCATTGATTACTCCCTCCTGATTCTATCTTATGATTTCAGCTTTGCTGAAAGTTCGTCAGGCTTTACATTTACTCCGACGATGACCCCTCGGTCATCAATCAAGAAGTTTCGAAAACCCTTCTTTAAACCATACTTTTTATAAACTGTCGAATGGATTCCCTCCTTGTCGTGCAGTTGGCATGTAACATCCAACCGGTCAATCCGTACGGTTTCTTTAAAAACAGATTCGCTTTTATCCAATGAAATGGAATATAAGCTCAATTTATCTGTATTCATTCTGTTTATTTCATTCTGTAGTTGCACATTAGCAGCACGTGATTCCGCATCAGAAGCAGCCCAAAAACTTAAAATTGTGTAACGACCCGAATGATTTTGAAAGCGGATGTTTTCACCCCCTTTCAATGACTCTATTCCCGGTGCCAGTCCTCCCTGTTTATAACCAACAGTCAGTCCTGTATTGTCTCCTGTTGCTGAAATGAAAAATACAACACTAAACAATGCGAGAACAAAAGTTCCAATTTTCATACATTCAAAATTACATTTGACTTAATTGGAAAAGCATCTTTTAAAAAAATCGACCTTTCCAACCCCTGATTTTCAGGGAGAAAGAATAAATCAATCCTACGCTTAGGAGCTTGTTTTTATTCTTTTGAGGTTGCAAAGGTATCATTTTATTGGGAAAATCCTATAAAATAACACAAGTTCTGAACAAAACCAGCCTATTTTTTATGTTTCTTAGCATGTTTTCAGGCAAAAAACCTCTTTTTATCTCATCAGAGAGAAGAAAAAAGGAAAAAGGAAATTATTCTATTGATACGGATATTTTGACACATTCTATAGCATGTTTTCTATATTTCTCCTTATCGAACTAATCTTTCAACAACTGTCAAAAGCTCTTTTAACAAGCGTCAAGAGCTCTTTCAACGAGCGTCAAAAGGTCTTTCAACCCGGGTTAAAAGATTAAAAGTCTACACCCATCACACTAAAGCCCTATATTCAAGCAATTTACTCACAGCAGATATTTTATTAATTAACTTCAACTGAAAAGCTTTACACTTTTAAGCAATCAATCCGCCTCAGCTTGTCATCTATCACCGAACCATACCGCCTACATTTACATTTCTCAATCTAACACACCCGAATAATAGTTCATGTAATAAATCATAATTAGTAAAATAATGACCTTTTTAAAAAACCTACCCAACCACATAGTTGTTTTATAAATGACAAAAGAGTAAAAACCAGAGAACTGAAGTTCTCATTTTCAAAGACTAAACGATGAAACAGATACCCGAGTTTTCCAGTCGATTGAGAAAAAACATCGTGACCGTACCTGAAATTATAGAGCAATGCTCAGGTGTAAAAGTATTTGGACAGGTGCTTAAATCTTTTTTATTCAGTACAGATGTAGCAATTATCAGAAACACAAATGCTGACGCTATTATTGCCGTATATCCTTTTACCCCTCAACCGGTTATCTCGCATGCTTTATTAACAGCTGCCGATAAGCCCATTTTTTGCGGAGTGGGTGGAGGTATAACCAGCGGCAAACGCTCTATTGACTTGGCCGTTGACGCCGACTTTCTCGGTGCTATGGGGGTTGTTTTAAACAAGCCTACTCCAAATGATTTAATTAAGGAGTTAAAAATACGAATTGACATCCCCATATTGGTTACCATCGTTTCGACACGTGACGATATTAAAGGGCGCATTGAGGCCGGAGTTGATTTCCTCAATGTGTCTGGAGCAGATAAAACGACTGACATCGTCAAAAAGATTAAAGACATAGATAGTCGTATCGGTGTCATTGCAACCGGAGGAAAGACCGACGAAACCATTTACGAAACAATCCAGGCAGGAGCTGACGCTGTTTCTTACACTCCACCAACTGCCGGAGAACTATTTAAAGACATCATGAAAAGATACCGAGAAGAGATGTAAGCTACTCAGAACTGTTAATTTGCCATTTTTCATTTGCGAACTCAAGAAAACCTCGTAATTTCGCCACCGTTTTGTTCCGTAGCCACTTTTAGGTGGTTGGATTAAAAGGGAATCGGGTGAAAATCCCGAACAGTCCCGCTGCTGTAAGCTCTTTCAGGTATTTATACATCCCCCTGCCACTGCGAGATATTTCGTGGGAAGGCCGTATAAATCAGAGTAAGTCAGAAGACCTGCAAAACAGTTGTTTCACAAAAGCTTTCGAGGACGAGCTTAGAACAATCAACGAGATACTTCACCATATGTTATCTTATCTATTTGTTCAATAAACTCTTCGAAAGCCTTGTAGTTTATAATTGCATGAGGTTATCGCGACTGTTATATATGATTTTGCTCATTGCCTTTTTCGGCATGGAGCTGATTTTCGCCCAAGAAAAGGACTCTATAGCTCCACAAAAAATCGAGGAGGTGGAAATAACAACACGTATTCGTCCCTCCACAAATCGCTCCGTCACCCCTCTTCAATACATAAGTGCTGAAGAAATCAGACAAGTAGGCGTCCAATCTCTTTCTGATGCCGTCAGACGTTTTTCGGGTGTTTCAGTCAAAGATTATGGAGGAATTGGCGGACTTAAAACCGTATCAGTACGTGGATTCGGCGCGACTCACACAGCTGTAACCTACGATGGAGTAGCCGTCAGTGATGCGCAGTCCGGGCAAATTGATATTGGTCGTTTTTCCTTAGACAACGTATCGATGATAACGATGACTATTGGCCAAGAAGATGACATCTTTCAATCGGCTCGTTCATTTGCTTCCGTGGGTGCGTTAAATATCACCACACAAACTCCTGAATTTAACGGACTGCCAATCACCGGCAACATTCAAATGCGTAGCGGTTCGTTCGGTCAATTCAATCCTTCTTTCTACTTTGCCCACAGAATCTCTTCAAAATGGGCATGGTCTGCCAACGGTGATTGGCAACGGGCAGATGGCAACTATCCATTTAAATTCGATAACGGCGCTGAGGTAGAACATCGAAAACGTTACAATTCGGACGTAAATATTTGGCGGGGAGAAGTCAATCTTTATGGCTCATTTGGCAAAGGGGGTGATTTAACTATAAAAGGGAACTATTTCGACTCGAAGCGCGGACTACCGGGAAGCACTGTTTCTCATAGTATATACGCCAAAAATCGCCTCAAAGACCGAGACTACTACATACAGGCAAATTACAAAAATGCTTTTTCCGAAAAACTATCCATGAAAGGGGCTGCCAAGTTTATGCGTACCCGCAATCATTATAGAGAGTTTAAAGGAAAAGACAGCTATCTGGATAATATCTATACACAAAAGGAGTATTATGCTTCGGCGGTTTTTTTATACCAACCTATCAAGACTCTATCCTTTTCTCTTGCAGAAGATTTTTCTATCAACGAGCTAGACATCAATCAGCCGGACAATGACAGTCCGCTGGCTCCTCCACAAAACCCCAAGCGCACTACCTCGCTCACAGCGTTGCAGGCGAAATATGTTTTACCATTTATCACCATCAATGCAGGTGCACTGGGAACGTATGCACACGAATCGGTAAAAAAAGGAAAAGCACCTCTTGATAAAAAAAGATTATCCCCTTTTGTCGGTTTTTCAGCGCAACCTTTCCAAACAGTCAACTGGCATATTCGAGCTAGCTATAAAGACATATACCGTATGCCGACATTTAACGATCTTTATTTCTTTCGTGTGGGTAACACCGATTTACGCCCGGAAATAGCGCAGCAATATAATCTGGGAATGACTTGGGGAACAAACGTTTCTTCTGTCGTAGAGTATATAAGCCTAACGGTCGATGGCTATTTTAACAAAGTGAAAGATAAAATCGTAGCCATTTCTCCCAGCTTGTTTGTTTGGAAAATGATGAATGCGGCTAAAGCCGAAGTCAAAGGAGTAGATGTAAATGCCCATGCAGAATTACGACTAAGCAAAGGGTTACGCTTGAAATTAAATGGAGCCTATAGCTATCAATCATCTGTTGATCTGTCTGACCCGGCATCGAATGTGTACAAAATGCAAGTACCTTATACGCCCAAACACATGGGTTCAGCTTCAGCAACCTTTAGCACTCCATGGGTGAACATCTCCTACTCGCTAGTGGCTTGTGGTGTCCGATATTATTTTCCGGAAAACATCAAGCAGAATGAAGTTCCTGCCTATTGGGATCATTCAATTTCTGCCAACCGATCGTTTCAGATAGGTAAAAACAGTCGCCTGCAACTGCAAGCCGACCTACTCAACCTGACCGACGACAACTATAAAATAATACATGGCTATCCCATGCCCGGACGTTCGTTTCGAATATCGGTGGGATGGCATTTTTAAAACAGTATAAACTATAATCAGTTATTTAAAAAACAAAAAAATGAAAACAACAAACTGGATTTTTAAAAGCCTATTGATTGCCCTATTGGCTATAGGTTTTGCATCTTGCTCTGATAAAGATGAGGAAGAAGATGACTTACTACCCCTCACACTTGACTTCAAGTCAGACAAACTAGAACTAGGTGTTGCTTCCGAGCAAATCATTCATATCACCAATGGAGCAGGAAGTTATAAAGTCGTTTCTGAAAACAACCAAACAGTGAGTGCTACACTCAATGAAAAAACGGTTATTATAAAAGCATTGACAGCAGGCACTTCAGTGGTTAGTATCAGTGATAAAAAGGGAGAGAAAAAGATTAACGTGACGGTTAAGGATGGCGTTTGGCAAAAAGAAGGCGTATATGTTTTAAATGCGGGAAGCAACACGAAAAACAACTCTGTACTTGCCTATTATACAAGTGGAGAAAAAGTGTATCAAGAAATATTTGAGGCAGCCAACGGTGGACTTAAATTAGGCGATACCGGAAACAATGCCATTGTTTATGGCTCTAAAATCTATATTGCCGTATCTACTTCACAAATAATTATGGTAACTGACTTGAACGGCAAAAAGATTAATTCATACACATTGGATAAAGAAAACTCAGAGCCACGCTACCTCACAGCCGCCAATGGATATGTTTATGCCTCTTTCTTCAATGGATACGCAGCAAAAATAGACACTACGGGAACAACCTCAATCGTTGCTGATGCACAAGTGGGAACCTATCCCGAACAACTTCAAGTATCCGGCAACAAACTATTTGTAACCAACTCCGGATATGGCAAGGGAAACACAGTTTCAGTGATTGACTTAGCTACCTTCAAAGAAGAAAAGAAAATTGAGGTGGTGCTAAATCCGGACAAAATGCAAGTAGACAAGAATGGCGATATTTATATTATTTCCATGGGTACCTACGGAGAACCTACCGATGAAGGATTTATTCCGGGAACGCTTCAAAAAATAGATCCTAAGACGTATGAAGTAAAAACACTGGGAAATGCCACCATCATGACCATGAATGAAGACAAAAGTGTGATATATGCTATTTTCAACCAATGGAAGATGGAAGACCAAAAAGCCTCCTATTGCTACGATGTAAACAAAGGGATTATGGAAAAGAAAAGCTTCATCAAAGATGAAACAAAACTAAATGGTCTGTTCTCTTTAGCTGTTAATCCGGCGAATGGTGATATTTACATTACTACTTCAGACTGGGTAACAAATGGCAAAGTGCTCATCTTCTCTAAAGATGGCGTATATAAAGAAGAGTTCACAGCACATCTCAACCCGACCGTTTTTTTCAAACCGGTAAAAAAGTAACCCTATAAATGAAACTAACGTTTAATTTAGTTTTCACGATCAGTTTGATTGCTTTCCTATCCGCCTGTGCAGGCGGTCGGAAAGCCAATCAAACTGATTCTCAAAACAGTGGTTACACCGTACATTATGCACAAGGTTATCTGGTAGAGAAAACCGATGACTATACAGCAATCACCCTTCGCAACCCGTGGGACACCGCACAAGTGCTAAAAAAATATGTATTAGTCAGCAAAGACAAAGAGTTACCGGCTAATCTTCCTTCAGGCATATTGGTTCGTACACCGCTGAGCCGTGTGATTGCCTATTCAACCATTCATTGTTCTACCTTAGAAGAGTTGCAGTCTATTGATATCGTCAAAGGCGTGTGTGAATCACAATATATTGACATACCTTATATAAAAGAAAACGTTGCCAACGGAAATATTCCTGATTTAGGCATAGCAAACAGCCCGGACATAGAGCGGCTCATTCTACTCGAACCGGAAGCTATCTTTTCTACTCCTATACAAGGACAAGTGTATGGACAAGTTGAAAAGCTAGGTATTCCGATGATTGAAACACCGGACTATATGGAGAACACTCCCCTAGGTCGGGCTGAATGGATTCGCTTTTATTCTCTATTCTTGGAGAATGAATCCTTTGCCGATTCACTCTATAACCAAACAGTTACTGCCTACCTGGCAATCAAAGAAAAAGTGTCTTCTATCACCAACAGACCAACCGTATTTACAGACCTGATGTATGGCAGTGTATGGTACACAGCCGGAGGAGAAAGCTTCATGGCAAATATGCTCCATGACGCAGGAGCCAACTATGTCTGGAAAGAGAGCAAGACCAGTGGCTCTACCCCCTTAGCGTTTGAAACGGTGCTGGATAAAGCCGGAGATGCCAACTTTTGGTTGATGAAATATAACCAACCCAAAGACATGACTTACACACAACTTCCACGAGAAAACAAAGGGTATGCGAACTTCGATGCCTATAAGAATCGGAATATATGGGGATGTAACACCGGTCGAATTACCTATTACGAAGATTTACCGATACACCCCGATTATATATTGCAAGACTTTGCAGCCATATTCCATCCGGAGCTGTTTCCGGACTATACATTACAATATTATAGTAAATTAGCCGAATAATAGAGACACAAAGACAATTTTATGGAGAGAAGTAATCAGCATTCAAAAAGCAAATCTGCTTTTTTGACTACGTGGGGAATACTCATCCTCTCTCTTTGTGTCATTTTCCTTCTCTTTATTGCCAACATATTCTTTGGTTCGGTCACGATACCCTTCGGTGAGGTTTGGAATATTCTGACCGGATCCGGCAGCGAAAAAACAGCTTGGCAGCACATCATCTTAGACGCTCGCCTTCCACAAGCCACCACAGCACTTATTACGGGAGGAGGCATTGCTGTTTCAGGCTTACTTTTACAAACTTTCTTTCGCAACCCATTGGCTGACCCGGGCATTTTAGGCATCAGTGCCGGCGCTAGTCTGGGTGTTGCCATTGTGATGTTGGCGCTAGGAAGTGCTTTTGCTGGTTATACCGTTTTTAACCTTTCACAATCAATGACGGTAGTTGCAGGCGCTTTCTTGGGAGCTGTTTTTGTTTTAGGTATTATCATCGCATTTTCATCGGTAGTAAAAAGCAATGTCATGTTACTCATTATTGGCATCATGGTGGGCTACCTGACCTCTTCGGTAATTTCACTCTTGAAGTTTTGGAGTTCAAGTGAAAATGTTTTTGTCTATACCATTTGGGGAATGGGTAACTTCTCCGGTGTTTCAACTCAACAACTTCCCTTTTATATGGTTACGGTCGGCGGCGGGCTATTAGTCGCTTTGTTAATGATGAAGCCTTTGAATGCCCTTTTATTAGGTGAGCGATATGCCGAAAACCTTGGAGTAAACATACGTGTCATTCGATTAGTACTGCTGTTTTGTGCCGGCTTACTCACTGCCGTAACAACCGCCTATTGCGGTCCGATATCATTTATCGGACTGGCTGTTCCACACATGGCCCGACTACTCTTGGGATCGTCAAACCATAACCGTTTGCTCCCGGCAACCATTCTACTGGGTTCAATCATTGCTTTACTCTGTAACCTGATTAGTATTCTACCCGGTTCGGCCGGTGTGATCCCACTGAATGCCATCACCCCTTTGTTCGGTGCTCCTGTCATTTTGTATGTAATCGTGAATCAAAAGAAAATTCAATACTTCAACTAATGACAAAACAGCCACATACATTACTCGAAGCCAAAGATATCAGCATTGGATATCCTAAAAACAGAAGACAAGAAACACTTCGTTTGTATAACCACTTGTCTTTCGAACTATATTCCGGAGAATTAACTTGCCTGCTAGGACTAAACGGAAGCGGCAAGTCTACACTTCTACGGACTATCAGTCGTGTACAACCACAGCTGGCCGGAGAAGTTTACTTGGGAGGAAAAAGAATTGAAGCATACACTTCAACTGAAATATCACGACTACTAGGGCTGGTGCTAACTGAAAAGACCTCTGCCGGAGGTCTGACTGTACGCGAGCTGGTTTCCTTGGGAAGATACCCCTATACAGGCTTTTTTGGCAAACTAACGACTGACGACCACACCGTAGTGGAAAAAGCTATGAATGATGTCCAGATTAGCCATAAAGCAGAAAGCTATGTCTCGGAGCTATCAGATGGAGAACAACAACGAGCGATGATTGCCAAAGCATTGGCACAAGAATGTCCACTGGTTATACTGGATGAGCCAACAGCCTTTTTGGATGTAGCCAACCGAATAGAAATCACCTATCTATTAAGAAGACTGGCTAAAGAACAAGGGCGAACATTTTTATTTTCATCACATGACATACAGTTAGCCCTTCAAGCTTCTGACCGACTTTGGCTGCTTTCACGTGAAAAAGGACTCACGTCCGGAGTTGCAGAAGACCTTATTTATTCTAATATACTGGAAGAATACCTGGGAAATGAACGAATAAGCTTTGACCGTACAAATGGAGGATTTACATCACCGGTCAACACACAAGGTTATATACAAGTACTAGCTGAAAACGAACTTTATTATTGGATAAAGAACCTTCTATCACGATATGGGTATGATTCTGTGAAAGAGGAAGAAAAACCTGTAAAAGCCATTATCGAAGCCGAATCTCCCACCCAATTCAAGGTGATTGCATCAGCTTATAGCAGTTCTGCAAGCTCATTTAAAGAATTAGGTGCGCTTATAAAATCGTTGGCGTAAACCTTTTGTAGAAGAGAGTCCGCCTATTAAAGCAGCGCAATCAACAGGCAGGAAGCAGTTAAAACACGAATAGATTATTCACTAGACGAAAGAACTTTGTCACCATCCATGTAGCAAAGTATAGGCAGTAATGCAGCGTATCAATTACAACAAAAAAAAGAATCTTTATCAACATAAGCTAATGTATTACTTAGCACTTATAACGGCAAGGTTCATTCACTACGATTAATTAAAAAGCGAATAATCTCCGTTGTTATTTTTCAATATTATGGCTGCAAATGTATATATAAAAAAAGCATCAACGGTCTTTAGTAGGAAAAAATAACGGTTAAGGGGAGATATGCATTG
This sequence comes from uncultured Parabacteroides sp., assembly GCA_964610765.1. Taxonomy (GTDB): domain Bacteria; phylum Bacteroidota; class Bacteroidia; order Bacteroidales; family Tannerellaceae; genus CAZSWS01. Next base: position 60,475 of record CAZSWS010000004.1, on the reverse strand, counting down.
ATTTTGCATAATTATCTTAAATTCAATCATTATCTGTTTACACCATAGTAGCATGAGTGAAATTCTTAGGTACTTTTCTTACATTTGTACATATTAAACCAAACATAGAGTCAATGTGAAAACGATAGCATGGGGGATTATTGGATGTGGCAATGTATGTGAAAAGAAAAGTGGTCCGGCTTTTTATAAGACAAGTGGGTCTAAGTTAGTAGCTGTCATGAGACGTGATGCCCAAAAAGCAGCTGAATTTGCCGACAGACACCAGATAGACCACTACTATACCGATGCGGAAGAACTTATTTACGACCCTGCAATCAACGCTATCTATGTGGCAACTCCACCTGACACGCATAAAACATATGCTATTCGCTCACTAAAAGCGGGTAAACCTGTTTATGTAGAGAAACCGATGGCATTAGACTATGCTTCATGTCTTGAAATGATAGAAGCAGCGAAAGAAAGTGGACAAAGACTTTTTGTTGCATACTACAGAAGAGGGCAACCCTACTTCAACCAAATCAAGCAACTACTTGACTCCGGAAGTATAGGCAAACCACTTACGGCAGAAATTCGCCACTTTAAGCAAAAACGACCTCATGACACAGATCCTAAAAACTGGCGGTTGATTAAAGAAATGGGGGGTAATGGTTACTTTTATGACTTAGCTCCGCACACGTTAGATATATTGGATTACCTCCTTGGAGAGGTAGCCGAAGCTAGTGGTTTTCACAACAACCTCAGCCATATCTATGAAGTAGCAGACACCGTAGGGTGCACACTGAAATTTAAAACAGGAGTGATAGCCTCCGGCATTTGGAACTTCACGACCTCTGCTGTTTCAGAAGAAGACACGGTGATTATTCGAGGAGAGAAAGGGGAAATACAGTTTAATACGTTTTCATATCAACCCATTCGGTTGCTCACAGACAGTGAAACAAAGGTGTTCGACATTCCCCCGCCTGAGCACGTTCAACAGCCATTGATTGAATCAATTGTTCACGACTTAGCCTATGGAACAAATTCTTGTCCCTCAACCGGAGTTTCAGCAGCCAGAACCTCTTGGGTCATTGAACAGATTATGGGTCATTGAAAAACAAGCCTTATGTGAATTATTTATATCTTTGCATCTATTCTCGAATAAAATATAATTAATAACCGTATACCTATCCGATTATGTTTGAAAATTTAAGCGAAAGATTAGAACGGTCGTTTAAACTCTTAAAAGGTGAAGGCAAAATCACCGAAATCAATGTTGCCGAAACATTAAAAGATGTTCGTCGTGCTCTGCTAGATGCAGACGTCAACTATAAAGTAGCCAAACAATTTACAGACACTGTCAAAGAAAAAGCATTAGGGCAGAACGTGCTAACCGCCGTAAAACCTAATCAGTTGATGGTGAAAATCGTTCATGATGAACTGGCTCAATTAATGGGTGGAAAAGCCTCTGAAATAGATTTGAGTGGAAACCCTTCCATTATCCTCATGTCGGGTCTACAAGGTTCAGGTAAAACAACCTTCTCCGGCAAGCTAGCCAATATGCTAAAAACGAAACGTGGTAAAAAACCGTTTCTTATTGCAGGCGACGTATATCGTCCCGCAGCGATTGAACAACTACATATTTTAGGTGAACAAATCGGAATACCAGTATATTCGGAAGCAGAAAATAAAAATCCGGTAGCTATTGCGTTAAACGGCATCAAGGAAGCCAAACTTAAAGGGCATGACGTAGTAATCGTCGATACCGCCGGTCGACTGGCTATTGATGAGCAAATGATGAATGAAATATCTGCTATTAAAAATGCCATCAATCCGAACGAAACACTGTTTGTCGTAGACTCAATGACGGGTCAAGATGCCGTCAACACTGCCAAAGAATTTAACGACCGCCTCAACTTTGAAGGAGTTGTTCTCACTAAACTAGATGGTGATACGCGAGGTGGAGCTGCTTTATCTATTCGTACAGTAGTTGATAAACCCATCAAGTTTGTAGGTACCGGTGAGAAAATGGATGCGCTAGATGTATTCCATCCGGAACGTATGGCTGACCGTATCCTGGGCATGGGAGACATCGTTTCTTTAGTAGAACGTGCTCAAGAACAGTATGACGAAGAAGAAGCCAGACGACTACAAAAGAAAATTGCCAAAAACCAGCTTGATTTCAACGACTTCCTTTCACAAATTCAACAAATCAAGAAAATGGGAAATATCAAAGACTTGGCCTCTATGATACCCGGTGTTGGAAAAATGATGAAAGATGTAGATGTAGATGAAGACGCATTCAAAGGCGTAGAAGCCATCATCTACTCCATGACTCCGGCTGAAAGAGAAAACCCGGCATTGCTGAACGGGTCTCGTCGTAAAAGAATTGCTGATGGAAGTGGAACTGACGTACAAGACGTAAACAAACTCATCAAGCAGTTTGATGAAACACGCAAAATGATGCACATGATTACCACTAAAAAACCGGGTAAAAAAGTAGGAAAAAGAAGACGTTAATTAAAAACTATATATATCATGGAAGAACAACATATATATCAAGTATTGGACGGAAAATTAGTATCTGCCAAACTTAAAAAAGAAATGGCAGCCGAAGTTGCTAAAATCAAAAAGAACAAAGGGAAAATCCCTCACCTAGCCGCGATACTAGTAGGTCATGATGGTGGAAGTGAAACCTATGTAGCAAGCAAAGTACGTGCTTGTGATGAAATCGGCTTCAAATCCACCTTGATACGCTTTGAAGACAATGTAACAGAGGAAGAACTTTTACAGAAAGTGGTCGAGCTAAATGAGGATGAAGACGTTGATGGGTTTATTGTCCAACTACCTTTACCACAACATATTTCTGAGCAAAAAGTCATTGAAACCATCGACTATCGAAAAGACGTAGACGGTTTCCATCCCATCAATGTGGGGCGCATGTCATTAGGACTACCTTGTTTCCTTTCCGCTACACCTGCCGGCATATTAGAACTACTGGGACATTATAATATTGAAACTAAAGGCAAGCATTGTGTAGTGCTTGGAAGAAGCAATATCGTAGGTAAGCCCATGGCGATGCTCATGATGCAAAAAAGAGAACCCGGAAACAGTACTGTTACCGTTTGTCATAGTCGTTCCGAAAACCTGAAAGAAATGTGTCAGAACGCTGATATCATCATTGCTGCCATTGGCATCCCGGAGTTCCTCAAAGCGGACATGGTGAAAGAAGGTGCAGTTATTATTGACGTTGGCACCACACGTATGCCTAGCAGTGTAACCAAAAGTGGGTATAAACTTTTTGGAGATGTGGCTTTTAACGAAGTAGCCCCCAAATGCTCATATATTACTCCGGTGCCAGGCGGTGTAGGCCCCATGACTATAATCTCTTTGATGAAAAACACATTATTGGCAAATAAAAAAGAAATATATCCTTAAGAATTTGGCTGCAAGCTATTGTTAAATAGAAAAGAATACATATCTTTGCAGCGTCTAAAAATAACAGGGGTTATTTAGATATAAATGGTGGTCGTAGCTCAGTTGGTTAGAGCATCAGATTGTGGTTCTGAGGGTCGTCGGTTCGAATCCGATCTTCCACCCTAACAGAGAAAAACGTTTCAGAGATAGAATTCTGGAACGTTTTTTAATTTAAAAAACCTCTACCAAAACATTTATCTAAAAAAACAAAACGCGCAAAATATGCGCACAGACCCCTCAGTAAAGACAATACAACCAGCTATAATAAATAATCTTTATAAACAAATTTATGTTTTTATGGATAAATATATACAAAAACAATCTTTTATACGAGGCTTGTTGCTATATTTGTCTAATCCTATAAAAGCATAAAATAAACAAAGTATAGATATATGGCAGAA
>CAZSWS010000004.1:0-56521 GCA_964610765.1 uncultured Parabacteroides sp. | reverse complement strand
GCTCTTCACTCTCCTATAACAATGCCTATAGGTGATCAAGTAAAAGGTCGTTTACTGAATGTAATCGGAGAAGCCATTGACGGAATGGAACCATTAAATATGGAGGGTGCCTACCCTATTCATCGTCAGCCTCCTAAATTTGAAGACCTTACTACCACCCAAGAAGTACTGTTTACCGGTATTAAAGTAATTGACTTACTTGAACCCTATGCCAAAGGAGGTAAAATTGGTTTATTTGGTGGAGCGGGTGTTGGTAAAACAGTTCTTATCATGGAGCTTATCAATAATATCGCTAAAGGAGGACAAGGATTCTCTGTTTTTGCCGGTGTAGGAGAGCGTACACGTGAAGGAAATGACCTGCTACGTGAAATGATTGAATCCGGTGTTATCCGCTATGGTAAAGAGTTTAATAAAGCGATGGCAGAGGGGAATTGGGATCTCTCGAAGATAGACCATGAAGAACTCGCTAAATCGCAAGCCACACTTGTGTATGGACAGATGAATGAGCCTCCGGGCGCACGTTCATCAGTAGCTCTTTCTGGTCTGACCGTTGCCGAGGCTTTCAGGGACTCAGGCTCACAAGAAGGTGTTTCAAAAGATATTTTATTTTTCATCGACAATATATTCCGTTTCACCCAAGCAGGTTCTGAGGTTTCAGCATTACTTGGTCGTATGCCTTCTGCCGTAGGATACCAACCGACTCTAGCTACTGAAATGGGTGCGATGCAAGAACGTATTACCTCTACAAAATATGGGTCAATCACCTCAGTACAGGCTGTATATGTTCCGGCTGACGACTTGACAGACCCGGCTCCGGCCACAACCTTCACCCACTTGGATGCAACAACTGTATTAAGCCGTAAGATTACGGAACTGGGTATATACCCGGCTGTTGATCCGCTAGAATCTAGCTCACGTGTACTGGATCCACTCATTGTAGGTGAAGAGCATTATAATACCGCACAAAAAGTAAAACAAGTATTGCAACGTAATAAAGAATTGCAAGACATTATCTCAATCTTAGGAATGGAAGAACTCTCTGATGAAGACCGCACCTTGGTCAACAGAGCTAGAAGAATACAGCGCTTCCTTTCACAACCATTTACCGTTGCTGAACAATTTACCGGCGTACCGGGTGTTATGGTTGATATTGAAGATACCATTAAAGGCTTTAATATGATTATGGATGGTGAGGTGGATTATCTGCCTGAACAAGCATTCCTAAACGTAGGTACGATAGAAGATGCGATTGAGAAAGGTAAAAAGCTACTTGAGAAAACAAAAAGATAACACATGAAGCTAGATATTTTGTCTCCTGAAAAACGTTTGTTTTCCGGCACTGTTGAGAGTGTTACTATGCCGGGCGTATTGGGTTCTTTTACCGTATTAAAGAATCACGCAGCGCTTATCTCTGCCCTTCAACCGGGCATTGTCACATATAGACTGAGCGATGGAGAGGAACAGGAAGTAGCTATCAACGGAGGGTTTGCGGAGGTCAAGAACAATCTTATCGCAATCTGTGCGGATTGATAGTTTACAACTGAATAGCTGAATAATATATACTGACTGCAATTATAATAAGTAATGAAGTTAAAAAGAAAGTTTTACTTAATGCTCTTTCTAGGAATTGGTGGGACAGGTTTTGCCGGTCAGCTTATTCTTACAAATTTCTTTCCGGAGTTCAACTTCGCTTTTTACCCTGTTATTCCGGTATACTTTCTTTGCTTAGGTTTATCCTTATTAGCTATATTGAAGATCAGTAGAAATAAAACAGATAGGCAAATTCTAAACATCTATATGGGAACAAGAGTTAGTAAAGCTTTTTTGACCGTATTATTAATGACCCTATATGTTTTACTAGTAAAAATTCAGGTAAAGAGTTTCTTAATTACCACACTGATTTTTTATTTTATTTACTTAGGAATAGAAACAAAGTTCTATGTTGATTTTGAGAAAAGTTTAAAAGCTGAAAAGAAGAATGAAACGCATACTGCCTAATATAATTAATAGACAAATCGCCCTGTTGTTTTTGGTGATTATTGCTTTTTTTGCGCTTCCGGCTCAAGCTTCTGCCACTGAGAATGCAGAAGAAAGCTTAGATGTAAAAGGCATTATATTTGATCATCTGGGAGATGCATACGAATGGCATATCATAACCTGGGGAGAAAAACATATTTCTCTTCCACTACCAATTATTGTACGCAGTAATGATGGTAGTTGGCATACATTCTTATCTTCTGCCTTTCATAAATCCGGCGATGGTGTTGTAGATGGGCTTTACATTGCTCAGGAAGGTGATTATGCCGGAAAGATTGTTGAAAAAAATGCTTCAGGTGACGAGGTCCGCCCAATTGATTTATCGATAACAAAGAATGTTTTAGCCATATTCATCAGCTGTATATTACTCTGCGTCATCGTCCTATCAGTTTCCAGATGGTCAAAAAGAAACCCCAACAAAGCACCCAAAGGCTTTATCGGTGTGATGGAAATGTTTATCATGGACATCAATGATAATGTAGTTAAGGCGAATATTGGTAAAGGCTATGAAAAGTTTTCTCCATATTTATTGACCGCTTTTTTCTTTATATTCCTCAATAACCTTATGGGGCTTATTCCTATCTTCCCCGGAGGAGCAAATGTGACAGGAAATATAGCTGTTACCCTTTCTTTAGCTTTATGTACATTTTTAATAACAAATATTTTTGGAAACAAAGAGTATTGGAAAGAAATATTCTGGCCGGATGTGCCCGGATTTGTAAAACCAATCATGATTCCTATCGAGCTGATTGGAATGATTACAAAGCCTTTTGCACTGATGATTCGTCTCTTTGCAAACATCATGGCCGGACACTCAATCATACTGAGTTTAATCTGTATTATCTTTATTACATCGAAAATAGGTTTAGTCATTAATGGCTCTATGACACTAGTTTCTGTTCTTTTCACCTTATTTATGAACTTCCTGGAACTGCTGGTTGCCTATATTCAAGCGTATGTATTTACTATTCTTTCTGCAGTATTTATTGGTTTATCTACAGCAGAACATCATAAAAAAACAGACGTTGTAAAAGTCAAAAAATAACATTTAATAATAAATCATTTAATTTTAAGATTATGTTAAGTTCTATCATGTTAGTATTATTACAAGCAGCTAGCGGTGCTGGTTTAGCAAAACTAGGAGCTGCTTTAGGAGCAGGTATTGCAGTTATTGGCGCCGGTCTTGGTATTGGTAAAATCGGGGGTTCAGCGATGGAAGCTATTGCTCGTCAACCAGAAGCAGCCGGAGACATCCGTGGTAGTATGATTATTGTTGCCGCTTTAATTGAAGGAGCAGCATTGTTTGCTATTGTTGTATGTCTATTATCTTTCTTCGTATAATACAGTAAGAGATAAATATGGAATTACTGCAACCCGATATTGGTCTGGTATTTTGGATGCTTCTATCTTTTGTCATTGTTCTTTTTGTACTGACAAAATATGGTTTCCCCGTCATTACCAAAATGGTTAATGAGCGGAAAAACTATATTGATCAGTCACTAAAAGCGGCAGATGAAGCAAACGCACAACTAGCTAATATTAAGACAGAGGGTGAGGCGCTTATCGCTAAAGCCCGTGAGGAGCAGGTAAAAATTCTAAATGAAGCAGCAGCCACGCGAGACAAAATCGTTGAAAAAGCGAAAGAGGAAGCGCAGTTGGCAGCTAAAAAGCAATTGGATGAAGTCAGAATTCAAATTCAGTCGGAAAAGGATGAAGCTATCAGACAGGTTCGACGTGAAATTGCAACCTTATCTATTGATATTGCTGAAAAAGTAATTCGCAAAGATTTGGATAAAGACAAAGCCCAAATGGATTTTATAGACCGAATGTTGGATGAAATATCCACTTCTAAATCATAAAATGACATGAACGGAGGCATTATATCAAAACGTTACGCCAAGGCACTACTAAGTTTTGCTAGAAGTAAAGAAGCATCAAAAGAGGTTTATTCATCCATGAATAAGCTGGCTGATTCATTCTTTCAACTTCCTGCACTACGTGATGCACTGGGTAACCCGCTCATCTCTAAAAAAGAGAAACAATCGTTGATTGAAAATGCGATGGGTAGTAACGTAAATGATGTTTTGAAGCGTTTTATTGATTTAGTGCTGTTTCAAAAAAGAGAAAAACACCTGCAGTGTATTGCATTGATGTATATGGATCTATACAGAAAAGAGAACAATATCTATTTGGGACATCTGACTACGGCTACCGCAATCAATGATTCGGATAAGAAAAAGATGCAATCAATGATGACAAAACTTATTACTAATGGTTCTCTTGAATTCAAAACAAGCATAAACCCCAAACTATTGGGTGGTTTTATTTTGAATATAGATTCACGTGAATTGGATGCGAGTATCGCTACTCAGCTACAGCGCGTGAAAGATCAGTTCATGGAACAAAACAGAAAAAGTATTTAAAGAAAGAATTATGTCTGAAAACATAAAAGCGAGTGAAGTTTCCGATATACTTCGGATGCAGCTGGAAGGAATTGACACAAAAATCAAATTTGATGAAGTAGGAACTGTCCTTCAAGTAGGTGACGGAGTTATTCGTATCTATGGGCTAAAAAACGCTGAAGCCAATGAGTTACTTGAGTTTGCCAATGGTGTAAAAGCTGTTGTGATGAATCTTGAGGAAGACAATGTTGGTGCCGTACTACTAGGTCCAACAGACATGGTAGAAGAAGGCGACACCGTAAAACGCACTGGCCGAATAGCTTCAATCAGGGTGGGTGAAGGCATGCTGGGTCGTGTGATTACCCCTTTGGGTGAGCCTATTGATGGTAAAGGAGAAATCGGAGGAGAGAGAATAGAACTCCCTCTTGAACGTAAAGCTCCGGGTGTTATCTATCGCCAACCGGTTAATCAACCGCTACAAACCGGTCTAAAAGCTGTGGATGCAATGATTCCTATCGGAAGAGGTCAACGGGAATTAATCATTGGTGACCGCCAAACAGGAAAAACAGCCATAGCTATCGATACTATAATTAATCAACGCAGCAACTACGAGGCAGGTGACCCGGTTTACTGTATCTATGTAGCTATCGGTCAGAAAGGTTCTACTGTTGCATCCATCGTTAATACACTGAAAGAAAAAGGTGCGCTTGATTATACCGTTGTGGTATCTGCCACCGCTTCAGACCCTGCAGCCGTTCAATATTTTGCTCCTTTTGCCGGAGCAGCTATCGGAGAATACTTCAGAGATACCGGACGACATGCTTTGGTGGTGTATGATGACCTTTCTAAACAAGCAGTGGCTTATCGTGAAGTTTCGTTGATATTGAAGCGCCCTTCAGGACGTGAAGCTTACCCGGGCGACGTGTTTTATCTGCACTCAAGACTACTTGAACGAGCCGCCAAAATCATTAACCAGCAAGAAGTTGCTGAGCAAATGAATGACTTGCCGGAGTCGCTTAAAGGGAAAGTCAAAGCCGGAGGTTCGCTAACCGCACTTCCCATCATCGAAACACAGGCCGGAGACGTTTCTGCCTATATTCCCACCAATGTTATTTCAATTACTGACGGACAAATATACTTGGATACAAACTTGTTTAACCAAGGTAATCGTCCCGCAATTGACGTGGGCATCTCTGTTTCACGTGTAGGTGGAAATGCGCAAGTAAAAGCTATGAAGAAAGTAGCCGGCACACTGAAAATAGATCAGGCACAATATCATGAACTGGAAGCCTTCAGTCAATTCAGCAGTGACATGGACTCATTTACCGCCTTTACGATTGATAAAGGAAGAAAAAACACACGTCTTTTAGTTCAACCCCAATACAAGCCCATGCAAGTAGAAGAGCAAATTGCTATTCTATACTGTGGCACAAATGGATTGTTAGAAGATGTACCGGTGGATAAAGTACCTGAGTTTGAAAAGAACTTCTTATTAAGTTTACAAAATCAGCACAAAGAAGATGTGTTGGATGAACTTAAAAAGGGTGTGATAACCCCGGAGATAGAAGAAATACTCAAAGAAACTGCGGCTTCAATTGCGAATGCTTACGCAACTAAATAATTGAGCTTAAAAAAAGATTGTATTTATGGCATCATTAAAAGAAATCAAAGGAAGAATTGCTTCTATAAATAGTACACGCAAAATTACTTCAGCGATGAAAATGGTTGCTTCTGCTAAGCTACACCGCGCGCAGACGGCTATTGGGAACATGCTTCCTTATGAAGAAAAACTGCATGCCATGCTGACAGCTTTTCTGTCAGATGAGTTTAGTGTTGATTCGCCCTATATGGAAGAGCGACCTGTGGAAAATGTAGCTATTGTTACTTTCTCTTCCAACACTTCTTTATGTGGAGCTTTTAATGCAAACATTATACGATTGGCTAAAAACACCATCGAGGAGTATCTCCCACTAGGGAAAGAGCATATACTGGTATATCCTGTAGGGAAAAAAATCGCAGATGCCATGCGAAAAGACGGCATGAACATACAAGGTGATTTCACCAGTATGGCAGATAAGCCGAACTATCATGAGGCTGCCGACTTAGCTAAGACACTGATGAGTAAATTCCTTGCTCATGAAATTGATCGTGTAATATTGGTATATCACCACTTAAGAAACACTTCTTCGCAAATTTTGATGGAAGAAACTTATTTACCATTAAGCCTTCCTTCCAGCGATGAATCAACCGTTTCGCAAGATTATCTAGTCGAACCTAGTAAAGAAGAGCTAATCCAGGTATTGCTTCCTAAAGTATTGACTTTGAAAATCTTCACAGTCTTGCTTGACTCTAATGTTTCTGAACATGCAGCTCGTATGATGGCTATGCAAATAGCTACAGACAATGCAGATGAGCTGATTGATGACCTTACGGTTCTATACAATAAATCACGCCAACAAGCTATTACAAATGAGCTTTTGGATATTATTGGTGGAACTATAAAATAAAAACAACTTATAAATCATTGAAGGTCTTTACTAGGTTTCACCTCTTAAAGACCTTTATTGTATATCCAAATGTATCAGCTTCATAAAGCCACAACAAAAGAGATTCCACTTATCAGACAGCTGGCTTCCGAAATATGGGAGCCCACCTACGGAACTATATTGACTAAAGAGCAACTAGTCTATATGTTTGAAATGATGTATTCAGCAAAAAGTCTTGAAGAGCAAATGCATAAGCTAGGACAAGATTATTTTATTGTATATCAACATGAAGAGCCTGTTGGATATTTCTCAATAGAAAAAGAAGACGACCACTGCTATATTCTTCAAAAAATATATGTACTCCCTAAAAAACAAGGAAAAGGGATCGGCAAATATATGATAGATGCAGCCATCACATATATCGAGTCAATCAATTCAGAAGCTTTTACTTTAAAGCTATATGTAAACCGAGAGAACAACGCTGTCAACTTCTATACACATCTAGGATTTACTCTGTCTGGCACACGTGACTACCCAATAGGTAACAATTACTACATGAATGATTATATCATGACAAAGTATTGTGAAAAAAAACATAACTTTGTGTGAAATTATTCACCTATTGATATATTACTCCTATGCAAGAGAAAATTATTATTCTTGATTTTGGTTCACAAACCACTCAGTTAATTGCCCGAAGAATTAGAGAACTCAATACCTATTGCGAAATCTTACCATATAATAAGTTCCCGGAAAACGACTCAACAGTTAAAGGAGTTATATTATCGGGGAGCCCCTATTCTGTAAACAACCCTCAAGCATTCAAAATAGACTTACAAAGCATCCGTAAAAAATATCCCCTGCTTGGAATTTGCTACGGGGCTCAGTTGATTTCTCAATCATCCGGAGGAATGGTTGAATATACCGATAGTAGAGAGTATGGAAGAGCCAACTTGCAAAAAATAAACCCAAACGACTTACTTTTCAAAAATATACCAGAAGGTTCGCAAGTATGGATGTCACATGGCGACACTATTACCAACACTCCGGATACATTTGAAGTGGTAGCTAGCACGAGCGATGTAGAGATAGCTGCTTTTCACATCCAAGATGAATTAACCTGGGGCGTTCAATTCCACCCTGAGATATATCATAGTGAAGACGGAACAAAAATATTAGACAATTTCCTGAACATTTGTGGTGTAAGCAAAAACTGGACTTCTCAAAGCTTTATTGAAGCTACTGTCGAAAAACTAAAAAAACAACTTGGCAATGACAAGGTTATTTTAGCTTTATCGGGCGGGGTAGACTCGTCTGTTACAGCTGTATTATTGCATAAAGCAATCGGGGAAAACCTAACTTGTATATTTGTTGATCACGGTCTCCTGCGTAAAGATGAATTTACAAATGTCTTAAAAGACTATGAACATCTAGGACTAAATGTCATTGGTGTAGACGCTAAAGAAAAATTCTATAAAGAACTAGCAGGTGTTGTAGAGCCGGAACAAAAACGCAAAATCATCGGAAGACTCTTTATAGAAGTATTTGATGAGGAAGCACATAAATTAAAAGGCATCAAGTGGCTGGCACAAGGCACTATCTATCCGGATATCATCGAATCACTTTCTATAACAGGAACGACTATCAAATCACACCACAATGTGGGAGGTCTACCGGAAGAAATGAATTTGAAATTGGTTGAACCCTTACAATTACTATTTAAAGACGATGTTCGTCGTGTAGGTATTCAATTGGGGATGCAACCTCATTTGATTAACCGCCATCCTTTTCCCGGACCCGGTTTAGGTATTCGCATTCTTGGGTCTATCACTCCGGAAAAAGTAAAGACTATTCAAGATGCTGATCATATCTACATTTCTATGCTGCGTGAGTGGGGTTTATATGACAAAGTATGGCAAGCAGGAGCTATTTTACTCCCTATCCGTTCTGTAGGAGTTATGGGAGATGAACGTACTTACAAGGACACAGTTGCCTTGAGAGCAGTAAATTCAACAGATGGAATGTCTGCCGACTGGTCGCAGTTACCTTATGACTTTTTAGCCAAGGTATCCAATGAAATTATTAATAAAGTGGAAGGCGTAAATCGTGTTGTATTTGATATCAGCTCCAAACCGCCTGCAACCATTGAGTGGGAATAATTGAAACTAAATACATTAGAAATGCAGATATACTTCAGAGGAGTTATCTGCATTTTTATTTTACTTTTCGTTGTATAGCTTCATTCGCTTGCTGCTGAAAGCTAAACATCCGTTGATGAGAATACTTATCTAAGGTCGGGAATGGCTGCTGCTCAGACAAATATTGCTCAACCGGAATCAACTGATATCCACTCGCATACCGGAAGGATTTATGCACATATACCAGCGAATAAGCAACAGAGTCAATCACTGCCTTTACAGCGGAAGAGTCACGACGTATATCAACTGTCAACAGCATTCCTCCATCCGTTAACGTTCTATCCATATTAGAAATAAAATTCCCCAATGAATAAGCTACAGCATGCTTTATCTTTCCATCTTCTACTTCTTTCACAAGTGGCTGTATAACATGCGGATGTGAGCCTACAATCAAATCAACACCTTGTGAGGTAAGAAACTTTTTAAGCGCCTGTTGCTCTCTATTCGGCTGAATGACATACTCATCTCCCCAATGTATTGTAGTGATGATAAAATGAGCATCTAACTGTCGGCATCGTTCAATATCTCTTTTCATGACAACTGTATCAATTACATTGACCAGGTTAGGTGTTTTAACCACCAGTCCATTCATGCCATAGGTATAGTTAAGCATAGCAATGCGTATTCCATTCTTATATATAAGCAATGGATATTCTAGTGCCTTATCTTGTTCATCCTTATAAGTTCCGGCTCTCCGTACTTGCATTGAGTCTAGCACGTGTATAGTTCTTTCCAAACCTGTTTTACCACGATCAAGACAGTGATTGTTAGCCGTTAGGAACACATTAAAGCCGGCATCTTTCAATGATTTCGCATAAGAATCAGGAGAAGCAAAGAGTGGATAACCTGTATATTTACTAGCTGCTAATGTTGTTTCCAGATTCACTACGGCAATATCAACTGAGTCTGTCAAAGGTTTTATTAAGGGAAAGTATGAATCAAAGCAATAGCCGTCGTCTTTCCGTGCCTTAGCTAATTGCGTGACATGCATCATCGCATCACCGGCAAATAGCAGCCGTAATGTCCGAGATCTGTCAGGCAATAATTCATACTCCTTCTCATGCTTACAGGAAACAACAAATATGAATACTGATAAAAACAGAAGGAGGCGCAGCATGTTACTTATATTAAGCTATTTCATTACATAAATGAATCGTGTGACAAGCAACTATTGCTGCTGTTTCTGTACGCAGCCTACTCTGACCCAATGATACTGGAAGAAATCCTTGCTCCTTAGCTAAAATTATCTCTTCAGAAGAAAAGTCACCTTCAGGACCAATCAATACTAAAGCATTGGAAGCTTTCTTATAGACATCAACTAACACTTGCTTTGCCGTTTCTTCACAATGGGCTATATATTTGGCTCCATCAAAAGGTGTTTCGACAAACATATTGAAATTCATCATTTCAGCGACTTCAGGTAAATAGGCTTTTTGAGACTGCTTCATCGCACTCCGAACTATTTTACGAATACGTTCGGTTTTGATTTCTCTTCGTTCAGAATGTGCACAGCGCAAAAATGATATCTTGTCTATTCCTATTTCTGTCGCTTTTTCTGCAAACCACTCGACCCGATCCATGTTTTTAGTAGGTGCTAGTGCTATTTCCACTTTATAGTTCCATAAAGGCTCTTGTTTCTCAACAGAAATGATTTCAACAGTTGTTCGCTTAGGATGTGCATCAACAATATGAGCTGTATAAAATGCTCCTTTCCCATCAGCAATCAATAGTTCATCTCCTACTCTCTTTCGCAGAACACGTACACAATGACTCGATTCTTCTTCCGGCAAAACTAATGAGTCAACTATATCAGGAGCATAATAAATCTGCATCATAATTCTATATTTTTTTATCCAACAAACATACCTACTATCGTAGCGGAAAGCAAAGAAACCAAAGCACCTCCTACCAAGGATAAAAACCCTAATGAAGCTATCTCTGAACGTTTTCCGGGTGCTAAAGTTCCTAAAGCACCTAAGAGCATCCCTATTGAAGAGAAATTAGCGAATCCACATAATAAATAAATAGCCATTACCTTAGACTGTTCATAAATAAACATTCCTGATTGAGTCCAGGTTGACATCTGCGCATAAGCCACAAATTCGTTCATAACTGTTTTTTGTCCAAATAATGAACCTACAAGCATAGCATCATCCCATGGAACTCCTATCAACCACATTAATGGAGCGGACAAAACACCCAATAAAAACTGAAGTGACAAGCTCTGCGTCTTTCCATCGGTCAATTCGGCTATCCAGTTATTTAATCCGGTATAATGTCCCAGCAAATCACCCGTTAAATAGTTTAGCATAGCTATCCCGGCTATAAAAACAAGAAGCATGGCTGCAACATTAACCGCAATACGCACACCTGTAATCGTACCTGATGTCAGTGCTCCTAAAAATGAATTGGGCTTATCTACATCTGAAACAGCAATAGAATGAATTGATTGTTGCTCCGTTTGCGGACAAATGATTTTAGCAATAACGATAGCACCTGGAGCGGCCATGACACAGGCAGATAGTAAGTGTTTTGCAATAAAGACTTGTTGAACGGGATCGCCACTAGCTAACATGCCTGTATAAGCTCCGAGCAAAGAACCGGAAATAGTGGCCATTCCGGAAACCATCACGAGGAAAAGCTCAGATTTTGTCATTAAAGGAATATAGTCTTTCACAAGGATTGGTGATTCAGACATACCTAAGAATATATTTGCCGAAACAACAACTCCTTCTGCTCCTGATATATTTCGAATAAAACGCCTCAACACCCAAGCAAAAGACTTTACCAGGCGTTGAATTAGTCCCCAATAATTAAATACGGCGACAAGAGCTGAAAAGAAGATGATGGCAGGAAGTGAATGAATTAAAAAGACAAAACCTTGAGAGGTTGTGGCATACGGTCCTAATAAAAAGCTTGTCCCTTCCTGCGTAAAATGAAGTAGCTTAACAAAAGCTTTACCCATCCACTCAAATAATACAGCTATAAAAGGGACATAAATAATAAGTAAGGCAAGAACAGCTTGAAGCAATAAGGCGATACCCACTGTTTTCCAATCAATCTGCTTCCGCCTATTACTTAACAAAAAAGAAATCAGTAGTATGATGCAGACACCTCCTATTCCACGCAGAATAGTGAAAGGTTCATGAGCTCCAAGCGGAATCATGGGGCTTTTGTATCTTTTGCCCGCCGATTAAGCTCTTCTTGGATAATCAAGGCTTCTTCATACTTTTCATTAGCTATAGTCTCTTCCAACAAATGAAGCAGTTCTTCATATTCCATAGACGAAACCTTATCTAGCAGGGGCGGCGTTTTTTTCACATTCTTCTTATCTTCAGAAACACTTGATTTTGTTTGTTCTTTCTCGACTTCTCCTTCCTCCTCTAATATGACGCCACTTTGCGATAGAATCTCTTCGGTTGTATAAATATCAGCACCTACACGTAATGCTATCGCAATAGCATCTGAAGTTCGAGAGTCTATTTCCTTTTCCTCCCCCTTCTCGTCAATAAACAAGAGTTTGGAAAAATAAATTCCATCATAAAATTTATAAATATGAACTTTTAGCAATCGGATTCTGTAAGTCTTCATGAATGAAACAAACAAATCATGGGTCAAAGGACGAGGAGGTGTCAATTGTTCTAAAACTATTGCGATAGACTGCGCTTCTGCAGTTCCTACAATAATGGGCATTCGTCGCATCCCATTCTCCTCTGTTAAAATCAACGCAAAAGCTCCCGACTGAATCTGGCTATTAGCTAAGCCCTGCACATTTAATTTCACCCAATTATCCACAGACACTCGTTTTAAAAAATATATTTCTTACACAAATATAATAAATACCTCATAATTACATCTTTTATCAAAACATTTTCCATTAGATGATAGAATTTGAAACACAGCTTTTAACAAATAAATATGACAAAGAATATCAAAATGGTAAAAAAAGCTTCAATAGTAAAAAAAGAGTTGATTATTCAAAATAAAATTATACATTTGCAACAACCATTAATATATAACCTCTTAAAATATTATTTATAAAGACCTTTTCATGATAAAGCCAGTAATATATAATAAACACCACACATTTCAAACACATATTTCAAAACATAAAAATAAGGACTTAATAACTATTCCTGATTCATTAAATCAAATATTAATATTTTTCATAATCACCTATTAAAAAATCTAACATGAAAAAAAAGCAAACTCACTTCAAGACACATTTTGAAGTATTCACTCGTTTGTTTAAGAATAGGACAAACCTCTTCTTAACATTTAGTATGCTTGCTTGTTTTACGATCTTCATCTCTTGTAATGATGACGAAAAGAAAGTAACAGGTCAGCCTTACGATCCTAACAAGCCCATTCTACTTACCTCGTTCCAACCTGATTCTGGGCGTATTTCTGAAATGGTCTTATTGGATGGTGCAAACTTTGGAACAGACACTTCCCTTATCAATGTCTATTTCAATTCTTCCAAAGCCAGCGTTATTTCCTCCATTGGCTCGCGTATGCTGGTTTTAACTCCTCGCTTACCTGGAGACACTTGTATTATTACCGTTGAGGTAGGTGATCAAAAGGAAAAATACACACAAGAGTTTTATTACCACATTGAAGCCTCGGTTACCACCCTTGCCGGAAATGGTCAAGAACCTGGTGATGATGGTCCCATTTATAATCTAGGCTTAGACAAAGCGATATTTACACCCGTATATATAGGGATGGATGCTGACTTTAATATATTCGTCACTGATACATACAACAACTTGGTGAGAATTAACGAGCTAGACAATAGCATAGATGTTATAGCAACAGGCAGCCAAGGATTGAGTCACCGATGTGCTCCCTATGCCCATCCGGTTACAAATGTTCTGATTATGGGCGCAGAAAATGAGAACAACCGGGATCGTTTTTTAACACTTGACCCTAAAACAGGATGGGTACCCAAAATGAGATTTATTAAAGAGTGGGACTTCAATGGTTATAATCCTCCTAAAGGGGGCGACGAAACTCACTATGCATGCGTCTACTGTCCTGCGGACGGGAATTTATACACTAGATATAACAATGGCTTAATAGCTCGTATTAATCCTACAACCTGGAATGCAACCGCTGTCGGCATGACACCTAGTGGATTAGCTTATGGGGTTGCTATGCATCCAATAAGAACGAGTGAATTATGGTTAGCATATGACAGTGGTGCGGGAAATGTCAGCAATAGTATATGTCGCTTAGATGTATTAAAAGACTCTGTAAATACTGAAACAGGTCTATTAGCTTCTTTTGAAAAGCTTTCCGGAGCTATCAACGGAGCTCATCGAGATGGTCCTTTAGGGGCTGCTCAATTTAAAAGACCACGTATGATTAATTTTGACGTAGATGGAAATCTTTATATCGGGGATAATGAAAACCATTGCATCCGGATGATTAATACTGAAACCATGATGGTAGAAACCATTATCGGTATTCCTGAAAACGGAGGATTTAAAGATGGAGCAAAAGAAGAAGCTCTTTTCCGAGAACCTCATGGAATTGTTACAGACAAAGAGGGTATCATCTATGTATCTGATTATGGAAATAAACGGATACGTAGAATTGCTATTGAATAAATATTAACCTATAAAACTATATATTATGCAAAAAGCATTTTGCTATCTGCTATTTCTTTTATTTGCTATCAACACAGCATTATCAGCACAAGAAAGAAATTATACTATTGCCGGAAAAGTATCTGATGACTTAGGTGAATTAGCTGGTGTCAGCATTGGTGTAAAAGGTAAACTAGTTTCAACTGTCACTGACACACAAGGAAGGTTCTCAATCAGAGTTTCACATGGAGACTGGCTTATGTTTAGTTTTATTGGCTATGAACCTATAGAACTATTGATAACAGAAGAGAATAAAAACATGGATATCCAAATGAAACCTTCTGCCCATCAGATTGAAGAGGTGGTTGTAACATCCATGGGGACACAACGAAAAATATCGAATCTAGGGGCAATAACCACGGTTAACCCGGATGAATTTCAAGTACCCACTCCATCTATTGCCAATTTATTGGGAGGTCGTGTAGCCGGAATCTTCTCCATGGTTTCCAGTGGAGAACCCGGTAAAAACTTAGCGGAATTTTGGGTGCGAGGTATTGGAACCTTTGGTGCCAGCTCTGGAGCATTGGTTCTTATTGATGGACTGGAAGGAAATATCAATAACATAGACCCTGCTGACGTAGAAAGTTTTTCTGTTTTAAAAGATGCATCTGCTACAGCTGTTTATGGAGTACGTGGAGCAAATGGGGTAGTTCTTGTCACCACGAAACGTGGACAGCCAGGAAAACTACGCGTGACAGGTAGAGCCAACTTATCCATATCTCAAGTTCGTCGTCTACCCAAATATCTTCGTTCTTATGATTATGCTAACCTAGTGAATGAGGCCTTTGAAGTGCGTAATCAAGATTCTATGTACGATGATATTGAACTACAAGTAATTCGAGATGGTTTAGACACTGACTTATACCCGGATGTGGATTGGCAAGAAGAATTGATTAACAATTTGTCTTTTAAACAGAACTACTATGTGAGTGCGCAGGGAGGTAGTGAATCAGCTAGTTACTTTGTCAGCCTAGCGGCTTCCAATGAATCAGCTGCCTATAAAGCCGAAAAAAACAACCCATACGCTTCTAATGCGGGATATAACACGTATTCCATACGATTAAATTTAGACATGAATTTAACCCCCACTACTAAAGTCTATTTTGGAACAGAAACATTTATCTCCCAAAACGTTCTTCCGGGGTTAATGAATACCGATGAAATATGGTATTCGCAAGCAAGTATCACGCCCATTCTTTTCCCAACAATGTATTCGAATGAGCAATTTCCCATTTCACAAAACGGAACTCAATCACCTTATATGATTATTAATCATACGGGAAAAACAAATGTAAATAAAAACACTTCATTAGTAACACTAGCCCTTGATCAAAAACTGGACTTTGTTACTGAAGGGCTGGATTTTCGTGCACAGTTTGCCTACAACCGAAGTGCTGATTTTACAGAACAACGCTTTACTCTTCCGGCTCAACACAGAGCAATTGGGCGTAACAGCAAGGGTGAGCTCTTAACACAAGAAATACGTCAACAAAGAAAAGACGCTTTATATAGTTCAGGCGAAAGTCAATGGAGAAAATATCACTTTGAATCACGGATTAATTATGATCGTGTATTTAATGATGTCCATCGAGTGGGTGGATTGGTGTATTTCTACCTGAGCGATGACCAAAGCTCTAATCAGCGATGGAATAATGAAAACAGCGGACTTACTGCAAGTTTCGGACAAATCCCCAAACGATACATGGGTATATCCAGTCGTATCAACTATGGCTTTCGTGACACGTATTTGATTGATTTTAACTTTGGCTATACAGGTAGTGAGAACCTCAAAGTGGGTGAGCAGTTTGGCTTTTTCCCTTCTCTCTCTTTAGGATGGATTCCTTCAGAGTATTCATGGATAAAAGACAATCTCCCATGGTTAAGCTTATTTAA
Organism: uncultured Parabacteroides sp.; assembly: GCA_964610765.1. Taxonomy (GTDB): domain Bacteria; phylum Bacteroidota; class Bacteroidia; order Bacteroidales; family Tannerellaceae; genus CAZSWS01. The sequence goes on along the minus strand of CAZSWS010000004.1, from coordinate 39,854 downwards.
GCTTAGAGGATCATATGGTACAGTAGGAAATGACCGGATAGGTGGAAGTCGTTTTCCTTATTTAAGTAGAGTGGGAGAATCTGTAACATATCCTTGGGGGTCGATGTATCGTGCGGAAAACATATGGGTGGCTTCTACCGGTGCGGAAAACCTTAAATGGGAAATAGCAAAAAAAGCAAATATTGGATTAGATGCTGAATTTTTCAACAAAGCATTTGCTCTCACTGTTGATTTCTTTAAAGATAATCGGGATGGTATTTTTCAAACGAGGGTTCAAATACCTGATTTCGTAGGATTACCCAATCTACCCTATGGAAATGTGGGCGAAATGGTTAGTTGGGGAACTGATGGAAATTTCTCATACATGCACAGCTTTAATGACAACATGAGCTTCACCATAAGGGGGAACTATACTTATGCGCATAACAAAGTACTTAATTTCGAGAAGACTTACGACAGATTTCCCTATCAAGATAGAAACAACTTACCGGATGGCATTTGGAGAGGATATCAATGTCTCGGCTTTTTCAAAGATGAAGACGACATCAGATACAGCCCTAAACAGTCATGGGGTGCTGTGAAACCGGGTGATTTAAAGTACAAGGACATTAATGGAGATGGAAAAATCAACTCTGATGACCAGGTTCCACTTTCTCTTCGCAGCATGTTTCCCCAATTATCTTACGGTCTTGGTGGAGAGTTCAGGTATAAAAGTCTATCCGTAGGCTTCTTGTTAAAAGGAACAGGGAAAGTCGATTATTTCAGAAATAACACCGGATACATACCGTTCAATGCGGGTGAAGAGGGGAATATTTTATCACGATTTAAAGATCCTTCTACACGCTGGATACCGAAAGAGTATGCCGAGGCGCATGGTATGGACATGTCGTTAGCTGAAAACCCCAATGCAGAATTACCACGTCTGCAATATGGACACAACTCAAATAATGCGCAGCTTTCTGATTTTTGGAAAGGAGATGCTCGCTATTTACGTTTACAGGAAGTAACGGTAAACTACAACTTAAAACATAAATTCTTACAAAGTATAGGAGTATCTTCTTTGGATTTACAGTTTGTAGGGAACAATTTAGCTGTATGGGACAAAGTTAAAGACTTTGATCCTGAACAAGCAGATAGAGTTGGACGAGTTTATCCCATTCCTGCTGTTTATTCATTTCAGGTATATATCCACTTTTAAAGGATTCAACAACTATTATAATTATGAAAATACATTTTAATACATATACAATAATTCAATCCATCAAGACTAAAGCCCTCTTAGCTGCTTTTGTGCTTATCTATGGTTTGAGCTCCTGTGATTACTTGAATATAGAAAGTTACTTAGATGATGAGCTAAAGTATGATTCTATATTTTCTAAAAAACGCCACATTGAAGCACATATGTGGAATGCAGCTTCACAATTTCCGGATGAAGGAGCCATATATGGAAGTCCTTACACCCCGGGTCCCATGGCTACAGATGAAGGTTTTTGCTTGTTCAACTTAGGACAATTCCAAGGAATGAGATTTGTTTTAGGAGAAATTTCAGAATCTGATCCAGGCTCATTTAACAGGTGGGGAGGTATGTATCGAATTATTCGTCAATGTAATACCATACTACAACGAATAGACGAAGCTCCGGATTGGACTGCGACAGAAAGGCTGAGAGTGGTGTCTTATACCCGATTCATTCGTGCCTATGCCTATTTTCATCTGGTAATGAACTATGGTCCGGTCGTACTATTGGGAGATGAAACACTTCCTAACAATGAAGATATTACCTTTTATGACCGCTCACGCGACTTATACGATGAATGTGTAGAGTATATTTGTACAGAATTTGAAGAAGCAGGTCAATATCTTCCTGTTAAGCAAAAATCAATTCTTGAATTTGGTTTACCAACTAGAGGGGCAGCGTATGCACTCGTGGCCCGACTTCGCTTGATGCATGCCAGCCCGTTATTTAATGGTGGTCCGGTAGCACGTACTTATTTTGGAAGCTGGAGACGCTCCACTGATGGAGAACATTATATACAACAAACACATGACCCTAAACGTTGGGCTGTTGCTGCAGCAGCAGCAAAACGGGTAATGGATTTAACAGTAGATGGCGCAGCTGCATATAAACTACATACTATAGAAGCGGATGAAGCCACTCCTAAACTTTCGACGAATGTAGATGACCCCAATTATCATAACAAATTTCCAAATGGTGCAGGAGGAATAGACCCTTTTAAGTCTTACTCTGAGATGTTTAATGGAGAAACAGTAATGAATGTTAATCCTGAATTTATATGGGCTAGAAAGTCTGGAGAAGTAGCATCATATACAAAGCATTCATTTCCAGTTTCCAATGGTGGTTGGAATGGTCTTTGCGTTACACAAAAGATTATAGATGCCTATAGCATGGTTGACGGACGTTCCATTGATAACTCCAGTGAAGAATACCCATATTCTGAAGAAGGATTTACTAACTCCGTAACTACATTCAGCGGCTATAGACTGAATGCCGGCGTATACAACATGTATGTAAATCGCGAAGCGAGATTTTATGCATCTATTGGATTTTCTGAGTGCTTTTGGGAGATGGGTTCAACTACCGACAATACTCAAAACAGGTTAACGATTAACTATTACAATGACTCTCCGAATGGGAAGAGTGGGGCTCCTAACCCAGTGGATCATCCAATCACTGGCTATGTATTAAGAAAATGGGTTCATCCGCTGGATGCATGGCAAGGAACTGCTGCAAAGGTATCTGATAAAGCTTTTCCAATCATCCGCTATGCCGAAATTCTTCTATCTTATGCTGAGGCCCTGAACGAGTTGGGGTCAGAAAGTTATACCATAGAGGTAGATGGTCAAGCACAAACTTTCACTCGTGACGTAGAAGAAATTAAAAATGCAATAAACCAAATTCGTTACCGAGCCGGACTACCAGGATATCAAAATGCAGAGTTGACTAATGTTGATGAGGTTTTAGAGAAAATAAAGAAAGAGCGCATGATTGAATTCTTACATGAAAATCGTAGATATTTTGACGTTCGCCGTTGGGGTGATTATGAAAAAACAGAAAATGAGCCTATTCAAGGAATGAACACAGCTTCTGGAAAGAATTCTTATTACCAACGAGTAATACCTGCAACAGAGCGAGTTTCCAACAGAATTATTCATAGGAAATTAATGTTTGTCCCCATTCCTGAATGGGAAATGAAACGCTTACCTTCCTTTGATCAAAATCCTGGATGGTAATTAATGAATGTTTTATTTTAATAAACACATATAAAATGAAAAGAATACAACATATAAATCTGCTAATCTTGTTTTTAGCTATGATTACCAACTGGTCTTGTAATCGAGACGAGATTTTTGAACGAGAACAATATAAAACCGTTTTAGCGATACTTAGCGACGATGGATTCAATATTTTCTCTGAAGAGATTAAATTCAAAAAAGAAGGAGGAATGTCTGATGGATATATTGCAGCTTCATGCGGGGGCGCATTACCAACAACGACTGCCACAGAAATACATTTAATTGAAGACGAAAGTTTGATTACCAACTATAATAGCAGCAACTTCGATCAGGATGTGGAACGCTACGCCCATCATCTTAATCCTGAACGTTATTCTATAGAAGAACCTATTATTCATATTCCCGCAGGTGAAAGAAATGGAAGAATGAAAGTCAAAGTTAATATAGATGGTTTGTCACCTGACTCAACCTATTTTATACCTCTACGTGTAAAAAACATTTCAGCTTATGAAATGAATCAAAAAAAAGGAACTGTATTATTCAAGGTGCAACTTAAAAACTATTATTCAACAACTAAAAGTGACACTTGGTACGATCATAGAGGCATAATGAGCGGGATAAACACGATGGTTCAAAAAAGGGTTTACCCCGTAGCATACAACGAGGTTAGAACTTTTGCCGGTATTAAAGCACATGAGACCAAAGAAAGTCTATTTAACAGGTGGTCAATACGTTTGATAATAGATGAAGAAAATAATGTAACTATTCGCCCTTGGGATACAACCGCTTTTGGAATGAAGGTAAAACAACTAGATGGAGATCCGGATTATCCTAATATTTTTAAAATTCAAGACACAGGTTTTAAAACCTATAAAACATTCTTGCTTCACTATGAGTTTGTCAATCCGGATGATCTAAAAACATATCAAATCAAGGAAGAACTACGCTTGGAGTTTAATGAACGAAATGAAGATAATGATTAAATAGAAAGGCTCATGAAAACAATACATATAAATATTGCATATATCCTTATTGGATTTATTATTACTACAGCTTGCACTACATTTGATGAGATACCAGTAACTGACAAACCCTATGTAGATCGAACAGAAGTCTTGTTATACATTGGAGAACATGCTGGCGATCGTAACACAATACAGCTGAATTCCAGTTTAGCAGGAGGAACTCCAACTTGGATTAGCGAGGACCCAACGGTAGCAACCGTTGATCAAACGGGGTTAGTGAAAGCTTTAAGTGTAGGATTTACACCTATTATAGTAACATCAAAAGATGATAAAGCAACTATTGACCTAACCGTGAAAGAATACATACCTTTAACAGGATTTACTCTAAGTGCTAAAGAGGTTAAAGGAGAATGGTTTGAGGAAACACGTGTCTTCGCAACACCAATACCTAGTGATGCCTCAGAGCCAAACTTAATCGAATGGACTACGTCTAATGAAGAAGTAGCTCGAGTATTTAGTAATGGAGTAATCAGAACACTTGCTCCTGGTAGGGCAACTGTTACAGCAAAGGTGGGAAGTTTTGAGGAAAAAATAGAGGTTTTAGCCTACACTAAAATGTCAAAAGCGAACTGGAGTATTCCCGGATATGACCCGAATAGTCATGATGGACAAATTGGTTATAGTTCACAAGCAACAAATGAAGGTGCCAATAACAAAATTACAGCAATCATTGATAATGATTTAGGTACCTATTGGCATGCCCGATATGCTAGTCCTGCCACAAACTATCCACATTGGTTTATCATTGATTTGGGAGAAGAAGTCACCTTGGCACAAATATCGATGGCTAGAAGGAAAAATGATGGACGAGGACAAACAGGCTTTCAGCTTTTTGCCTGCACCGAAGAAAACGCAATAAATCCGGAAGACCCTACCGTATGGACTTGGGATGATTGTGGTGAGTTTTCTTTTAACCCTAAAATAGATGGAGACCAAAAGTATTTTTTAAGCAACCTGCCCAAAGCGCGTTATATAAAAATCTTCATTGATAATAAATACAGAGGAGAAAACAATTTCGCTATGGTTGCAGATGTAAGTGCATACATTACTGAAGACTAAGAACTAGACATCTTTTTATAAATTATTCTGGGGCTATCAAGTAATTGGTAGCCCCAGTTTTTTTGAATAACAGAGAGGGATTATACTAAAATTGGAAAGAAGGAAGGTCTAAGAAAGTAGGGGGAATTTGCTTTTATTCACAGTGTGGTTTAAAAGTTTCAGCGCAAACACTTGGATAAGTAACCATTTTTTTTTAGTATCTTTGTAGAATCAAACAATTTGTTATTCTAATGGACGCAAAAAGAATTTTATTCATTACTCAAGAAATTACTCCCTATTTACCAGAAACAGAAATCTCAACCATTTGTAGGAATCTCCCGCAAGGAATTCAAGAAAGAGGCAAAGAAATTCGGACATTCATGCCGCGCTTTGGTGTGATAAACGAACGTAGAAACCAACTTCACGAAGTAATCCGACTATCCGGAATGAATTTGATAATTGATGATACCGACCATCAATTGATTATCAAAGTTGCTTCTATCCCAACAGCAAGAATGCAAGTATACTTTATTGACAATGAAGACTTTTTCTCTCGCAAGGCAACTATTGCTGATGACGAAGGAAACGAGTTTGAAGACAATGACGATCGCTCTATCTTCTATGTCAGAGGGGTATTAGAAACTATTAAAAAGCTACGTTGGATTCCGGACATTATTCATTGCCATGGATGGATGTCTGCATTGGCTCCTGTATATTTAAGAAGAATGTATGCTGACGACCCCAGCTTTCAGCATGCTAAAATAGTTTATTCTGTTTATGATGATCCATTCGAAAAACCGCTACCCGCTCACTTTTCAGATAAGTTAAAACAAGATGGAGCTACTGAAAATGACTTAAAAGTACTTAAAGATGGCGTAGATTTTAAATCTCTTACTAAATTAGCGCTCAATTTCTCGGATGCAATTATTAATGGAAGCGAAAAGATTGACGAAGAGTTGGAGAAACACATCCAATCATTAAAGAATCCGCACACACTTCCCTATCAAGATCCGGAAACCTACATAGACTCCTACAACGAGTTCTATGACAAGATACTGAGTTCTAATAAATAATAAACTTCTCATGAAGATTAAACTTTCGGTCGTTTTTCTAGGTTTTATACTACTCGTAGCATCAAGCTGCAATGATGACCTAAACACAGTTGGTGGTTCTATCCAGCCGGATGGAGACGGTTTCGATATGTTCATTGACACATTTGAGATACAAGCCTCCACGGTACTTATTGATTCTGTCTTTGCACGTACTAGCTCAAGCATATTAGGGCATTTATATGATCCATTATATGGTTCATTAGAATCAGACTTCATGTGCCAGTTCTATATACAAGATAATTTCAAATTCTCTAAAGAGCCACTGAACGGTGTTATTGACTCCATGGCATTTATCATGTATTATACGACATGGATTGGAGACTCCATAACCCCCATGAAAGCATCGATTTACCAAGTAAATGAACAACTTGAAAGAGTTCGATACACCAATGTGAATCCGGAAGACTTTTGCAAAATGGATATCCTCTTAGGAGAGAAGTCATATACAGCACGTGATATGACTATTAGTGATACAGACTGGAATGCAGTAGACTCAAACACCGGACTTCTGATACATACCAGAAAGATTAGCATCCCTATGGATAGAGCAAAAGGGCAAGAGTTTTATGATAAATCACAAAGCGATAGCTGGGAATTTAAAGATCAAGAATCATTTAACAAATATTTCCCTGGGCTTTATGTTAAAAGCACCTTCGGCTCCGGCAATCTACTAGATATCAATGGTAGCCAAATGGTTGTCTACTACCAATACCGTGACACCGTACCCAACAAAGCCGGAGATGGAGACACTGTTAGATTCAACACCTATCCAGAGGTCTTTAATGTTACCAAAGATGTTATTCAATTGAACCGTGTCAAGAATGAAGGACTAGAGCCTCTGTTGGCTGATGAAGAATACACCTATATCAAAAGTCCTTCCGGTGTTTTCACCCGTTTAGTCATACCGGCTAAAGCTATCTCTGATAAGATTGGTGAACGATTTATTAATAATATGCGACTGAACTTAAAAGCAACTCCACAGGAAAAGTGGGACTTTGCACTTCCTGCTCCCGGCAATCTTCTCATTTTACCTGAAGATTCATTAGCAAGCTTCTTTGAGACTTACAAGACCGAGAACAGCAGTCCGTCGTATGCTATATCTTCCAGCGTAGAAAATGGCTCAAGTATAAGTACAGAGGGCTATAACCAATCAACATACACTTATTACTTCGGAAACTTAGCCGCTATATTAAAAGAGCATATTAAAAAAACTCCTTCAGAAGATCTTCGCTTGCTGGTAGTCCCTGTTAGCAGAAGTGTTACACAGGTTTCACAATCTCAGGTTCAAACTTCCAGATTGGAAAACTACTTAAGACCCTCAGGGGTTAAACTAAGAAAGGATGGGGATAACATGAAAATACAAGTTGTTTCCAGTAAGTTTAAATAATAGGCTCACTGAAATAAAGAAAAGGTTTATCATTACTGGTAAACCTTTTTTTATGGGGTATAAACTCAACCGCTAAAGTTTTGATAAGTCAAAGCCTTATTAGCGTATAAAAAACCATGAATCCTCATTCGATAATTCTTCATCGAAATAATACCCTTCGTCACTAAATGCTTTCAAGTGCTCCGGATCTTCAATTTGATAGGTACACATAAACCTCAGCATGGCTCCCCTAGCCTGCTTCGCATACATACTACCTATTACTAACCGTCCATTCTTCTCTTGCTGAAAAACAGGAGTAATAACCCGTACAGTTGGTTGTAATTCCTTAATGTTAAGCATTTTAAAATACTCCATTGAGGCTAAGTTTATCAACACATTCTCATGCCGTTTCACCTCTTCAACCACCACCTGTGTCACCTTCTCTTTCCAATAGTCATATAAATTGGGAATTAAACGCGAATTCATATCTAAACGATATTCCTTCATACTATCCGTTGGCCTTAACACCCCATAGAGGGCAGACAAAATACGTAAATGACTATCCAGATAGTTGAGCGCTGCCGCATCAAGCGTACGTGCATCCAGTTTATCATATACATGACCGGTATATGCATAAATTGCTTCTTTTTCTTTCCCTAAAGACAAGGGAAAAGAGTGGATATATTCATGCGTAAGTCGTGCCAGCTTAAGACTTACCTTCTCTTTCTCCATAATCTGCTCAACCGAATAACCGGACAGCCTACCAATCAATTCTTTAGCCTCTTGTAGAAAGAGAGGAGTAGTTGTTTGAATCTTTGGGCTTTGTTTATCAAAATTGATAGTTTTAGACGGTGACAGTATGATTAGCATGACTATTGATGTATTGATGACGACCCCTAAGGTATCAAATTCGGAGAAAATGGCAAAACGTGGTGCATTAGCGCCAAGGTCGAGCTGTAAAGATCAAAGAATTAAATAAACAGAACCCTTAAAACTTCAAGAGACATCAATCATACAACAGCAAAAAAACCCCGCAGAAGAACGAATCTAACCGCGGGGTATCTTATATTACATAACTGCAAGAGGTCTCTTTAATAATCACCTAAAGCAATTATTTTTAGATATTTAAAAAGAATATGATGCACCAATAGAGGCCGTAAAGGCAGAAGATGAATATCTGCCGGCAAAAACATCCATATCACCGGTTACAATATTTCTAGACGTATATGATCCATCTCTAGACAAGCCTTGTATGTATAAAAGAGCTAAGTGTATTTGAAAACGCTCATAGGGAGCAAAAGAAGCACCTACTGAGAACCCTAACTTATCCATTCCGGGCGTTTCGGGGTTATAGTTTTCTTTACGTATCGGACTTTGATCGTAATATACACCCGCACGCAAGTCCAAACGCTCATATACATTATATTCTACCCCTGTTCTTATAATAAATGTGTTTTTATAATCTTTTTCGGCTAAGATAGGAGCAATACCTAATTCTTCTTCATTGAAATGCACATTCAGTGAATCATAAGCAGCCCACCCTACTAATTGCAAATCAAGTGCTAGCTGCAACTTTTCTGTGGGGCGATAGCTTACACCTGCTGTCAAGTTAGCCGGGAGAGGGAGTTCAGCGCGGAAAGTTCCCTGATTATATTTAGGAACTGAAAGAGCCGGGCTGATATTACCCAACATATTCATCACATCTTCAACTTGGCGATTCGCATACGTCAATTCAGCATCTCCTTCTTTCACTTTCATCTTAATCTTTGAGCGATAAGAAACGCCTAATGTTACCTTTTCGGACATATCTATCATAAGACCCACATTAAAGCCCATGCGTATATCAGATGTCCCCTTCAAACGAGCATAGCCCGGTGCGACTTTCGTACCTTTTATCACTCCGACAATAGGATCTTTCTGTGCTGGAGGAAGTACCTCATCAGGTATTCCTTCAACTATTCCACCAATAGTCTGAAAATCCTTCACCCCCATCAAAGCTCTCGACAAATTCACATTACCCACAGCCACCATCAATCCTCCACCAATACTCAATCGGTCTGTTATTTTGTATGATATCGTAGGCTGAAACACATGCGACTGAAGTTTAATATCTTGAATTAGATGCGCACCTGCCCAGCTCTTCGGCCATTTCAGCGAATTACCATACGGCGTATTGTAGGCTAAACCTATCGCCAGATTATCATATACTTTATAACCCAAATAAGCATAAATAGGTGTTCCTAACGGATTATCCGTATCCACTGCATCTAACGAGCTTTTATACGTAGCTTTTGATGAAATCATAGATAAACCAACGGACATATCAATCGGCTTTTCCATCCAAACCATGCCGGCAGGATTGAATAGCATACTCTCGGATTTCAGTTTCATTCCTACCCCAACATGTCCCATACCCGTTTGCTTAGTACTCAAAAGATTAACCTGATAACCTTCCGCAAACAACGATAGTGAAATTAAAATCGTACTAATTAATAATGTAATTTTCCTCATATTATAGTCTATTTATTCGATTCCCACATATATTTCAAAGATTCCCACACAAAGGAACTCCCCTACTATATATCAATCGAAAGTAATTAAAAGACCGCAAATGTAATTTATTAACTTATAGCAACCTAACATTGACCATTAAAAAAAGCACACAAAGTCAAGCTTAAAAGAGAAATAGCGACCATTTTATTGTTTTTTCAGGCAAAAAAGGTTGCATAATTCTATTTTATACTATCTTTGCAATAACAAAATGTAAAAAAACATGCAACAAAATTACGTACATCATAATCACCATCATTTCTTCGAGCCATTCGTTCGGTGAGCACATCTACGTATTAAATACAAACAAATTAATAAAGGCTTGCCGTACTACGGTGAGCCTTTATTATTATAAACACATTACAAACTATGCTAAGAATTGCAGTACAATCAAAGGGACGACTTTATGAAGAGACACTCTATCTTCTAGGAGAATCCGGAATTCACTTAAACAAATCTAAACGTTCACTTCTCATCACAGCCGAAGCTTTCAATATAGAAGTATTATTTCTTCGTGATGATGATATTCCTCAAGCTGTAGCGAATGGGATTGCTGATATTGGAATTGTTGGTGAAAACGAATATATCGAGAAAGGAGCTGAAGCCGAAATCATTAAACGATTAGGTTTTAGCAAGTGTAGACTCTCATTGGCTATTCCCAGACACGAAAACTACCAGGGGCTCAGTTGGTTCGAAGGAAAAACAATTGCCACCTCCTACCCGACTATTTTAAATCAATTTCTAAAAGAAAATAACATCAAGGCTTCTACACATGTGATATCCGGATCGGTAGAGATAGCCCCGGGAATAGGTTTGGCAAATGGCATCTTTGACATCGTCAGTTCAGGCAGTACGCTTATTACCAACCGTCTGAAAGAGGTAGAGGTAGTCATGAAAAGTGAAGCTTTATTAATAGGAAATAAAGAGCTCAACGGGGAGAAGAAAAAAACTTTAGACGAATTGCTGTTCCGAATAGAAGCCGTTCAAGCCTCCACAGGAAAGAAGTATGTTCTACTAAACGCTCCCAAAAAGAATTTGAAAGAAATCATACGCCTTCTACCCGGAATTAAAAGCCCGACGATCACTCCACTTGCTGACGAAGAATGGGTTTCCATCCAGTCGGTTATTGAAGAGAAGCACCTTTGGGAGATTATAGGGAAAATCAAAATGCAAGGAGGCGAAGGCATCCTGGTGATTCCCATTGAGAAAATGATTATGTAACAAGCTTTTTATAAAAGATAAAGACTATGCAACTCATTATTAATCCCTCTCAAACGGAATGGAAACTTTTAGCACAGCGACCAACGTTCGATTTATCCTCGCTGTATGCTACCGTACAGCCTATATTAGACCAGGTGAGAGAAAAGGGGGATGAAGCCGTTAAGGAATATGCTAAAATATTTGACAAAGCTACTCTATCCGACTTGACAGTAAGTTCTAAAGAGATAGACGAAGCTGAAGCAATGATACCGGAAGAGCTCAAAAAAGCCATTTATCAGGCTAAAGAAAACATTCAAAGCTTCCATGCAGCACAGCACTTTGAAGAAATAAAAACGACTACCTCACCCGGAGTTACCTGCTGGCAGAAATCGGTAGCGATAGAAAAAGTAGGGCTTTATATCCCCGGAGGAAGTGCTCCGCTATTTTCAACCGTACTTATGTTGGCTATTCCCGCACAAATTGCCGGCTGTGAAGAGATTATACTCTGCTCTCCTCCCGGCGAAAACGGACAAATCCATCCGGCGATTCTCTATGCCGCACGAGTAGCCGGTGTGAGTCGTATTTTTAAAATAGGAGGCGCACAAGCCATTGCGGCCATGGCTTACGGGACAGAGACAGTGCCCAAAGTTTATAAAATATTTGGACCGGGCAATCAATATGTAACGGCTGCCAAACAGTTGGTTAGTCTCCGCGATGTGGCTATCGATATGCCGGCAGGTCCTTCTGAAGTTTTGATTATTGCTGACAAATATGCTAATCCGGCTTTTGTTACTGCCGACCTCCTTTCACAAGCAGAGCACGGTGCAGACAGTCAAGCAATTCTCGTTACTACATCCGAAGATTTAGCTCTTTCTGTACATCAAATGATTAAAGAAAAGCTAACAGTACTTACCCGTAAAGACCTTGCAAAACAAGCACTAGAACACAGCCGAATCCTTGTTTTCAACAACATAGACGAAGCCATTTCTTTCAGTAACCTATATGCTCCTGAGCATTTAATTATACAAACAAACGACTATCCGCTCTTAACTGAGCAAATCAAAAATGCAGGAAGCGTTTTTCTTGGACCCTATACTCCCGAAAGTGCCGGAGACTATGCTTCAGGAACAAACCACACCCTGCCAACCAATGGTTATGCCCGAGCATATAGCGGAGTCAATTTAGATAGTTTTTGTAAAAAAATCACCTTCCAGGAAATTACAGCAAAAGGAATTCAACATTTAGGTCCAACAATTGAGGTCATGGCTTCCCATGAATTATTAGAGGCACATAAAAATGCCGTAACCATTAGATTAAAGTCATTATGAGAACATTAAAACAATTAGTACGCCCCAGCATTCTCCAGCTAACGCCTTACTCCTCAGCGAGAGACGAATTTCATGGCAGTGCATCTGTTTTCTTAGATGCCAATGAAAATCCATATAACGAACCCTACAACCGATATCCGGACCCCCTGCAATTAGAAGTCAAAAAGAAACTTTCTAAAATCAAAAAGGTCACTACAAAGCAGATTTTTTTAGGTAATGGAAGCGACGAAGCTATCGACTTAGTTTTCCGCATCTTCTGTCAACCCGGCATAGACAATGTAGTAGCCATCTCGCCCACCTATGGTATGTATCAAGTAGCAGCCGACATCAATGATGTAAGTTATCGCGCTGTTCAATTAGACGACGATTTCAAACTGAATGCAGACAAATTGCTTCAAGCTACTGATGCAAACACCAAAGTCTTATTTCTCTGTTCGCCCAACAATCCATCCGGAAACAATTTAGACAAACAAGAAATAGAAAAATTGTTGACTTCATTTGATGGAATTGTCGTGATAGATGAAGCATATATAGATTTCTCGTCCGACATATCTTATTCAAAACAACTAGACAAATTTCCGCATTTAATTATCCTCCAAACACTTTCAAAAGCCTGGGGAGCTGCAGGAATACGGTTAGGTATGGCTTATGCCTCCGATGCCATTATTCGGTTGTTTAATAAAGTGAAGTATCCGTACAACGTCAATCAGCTATCGCAAGAGTATGCATTAAAGCTGTTAGGGAAAATCACCGAACGAAGAAAACAGGTGAAAGAAATTTTGGACGAACTCAAACGCATGGACGAAGAATTGCGTAAGTTCCCATTTGTTTTAAAAGTCTATCCTTCTGATGCAAACTTCCTTTTAGTAAAAGTACAGGATGCAAATGGTCTATATAGTTTTCTTTCAGAGCAAGGAGTTATTGTTAGAAATCGCCATAAGGTTATCCTCTGTGAAGGCTGTCTCCGAATTACAATTGGCACTCCCGAAGAGAATAAACGACTGATGCACGAACTAAAAAAGTATCAACCATGAAGAAAGCCCTGTTTATTGACCGCGACGGCACACTCGTAATTGAACCGCCTATTGATTATCAGCTAGACAGTTTAGAAAAGCTGGAGTTCTATCCCAAAGTATTCCGCAACCTATACTTCTTAAGACAACGAACAGATTTTGAGCTTGTCATTGTCTCCAATCAAGATGGCCTAGGTACACAATCTTTTCCGTATGAGACATACGAGCCTCCTCATCAAAAAATGCTGGACACCTTCAAAGGGGAAGGAATCACTTTTGATGACATACTGATTGACCCCTCTTTTCCGGAAGACAATTCACCCAATAGAAAACCCCGCACCGGCATGCTCAGTAAATATATGTCCGGCGAATATGACCTCGCAAATAGTTTTGTCATAGGAGATCGACTTACCGATGTAGAACTGGCTAAAAATCTGGGAGCACAATCCATTTGGCTGCAAGATCCCAACAAGGCAGATGAGCTATTAACTGCATACGAAACGACCTTATCCCCCACATTGATTACTGACGATTGGGACACCATCACCGAATTTATTTTTGCCGGAGAGCGAACCGCCAGTATTCAGCGAGAAACAAAAGAAACAAGCATAAATATATCAGTCGATTTGGATGGTTCAGGGAAAACAGAAATTGCTACCGGGCTGAACTTTTTTGACCACATGCTGGAACAAATCGGTAAACATTCCGGTGTGGATTTAATTATAAAGGTTGACGGAGACCTACAAGTCGATGAGCATCATACGATTGAAGACACTGCCATTGCTTTGGGCGAAGCGCTCAAAAAGGCTTTAGGCAATAAACGAGGCATTGAACGCTATGGCTACACCCTCCCCATGGACGACTGCCTATGCGCTGTTGCACTCGACTTCGGAGGACGTCCCTGGTTGGTATGGGATGTGGAGTTTAAGCGCGAAAAGATTGGTGATATGCCCACAGAAATGTTTCTACACTTCTTCAAAAGCCTCAGCGACGCTGCACAGATGAATCTAAACATCAAAGCCGAAGGAGCCAATGAGCACCATAAAATAGAAGGCATATTCAAAGCCTTAGCCCGATCCATCAAAATGGCTATTCGTCGTGACATCTATCAATACGAACTGCCTTCAACCAAAGGAATGTTATAAAATAAATACGCAAATAGAGCCATCAGACCGACTGCCCCTACTACCTAGCCGAAACAAGAGGCTTATAATACTTTCTGTATATAGTAAGTACGCAAAATGACTACTGCCAACAACAAGCTAGGCAATAGCAGCTTAGAACTTTTACACTAGCAAACTAATCTTTTAACCTAGGTTAGAAGCTCTTTCAACGAGTGTCAAAAGCTCTTTTGACACTCGTTGAAAGAGCTTTTGACACTCGTTGAAAGGTTAGTTCAATACAGCAAGTTTGTGAAATACTCACTATCAGTACATTAAAACCACTCGTTCAACCGTTCAATAGACCATATACATAGAACCTCTACGAAATAGGTTTACACTTCTTCCCAATGAGCACGTCCAGAGTTGACACCCGGTTCATACTAAAGCGGGCTGGATTTGCATTTTATATTTCCTTTTTAATTTTCAGGAGAAACACATATACATAAATGCTGCAATCATTTTTGATGGATTATATATATATGTTAGATGGATTGATTGGGAGAGAAACTCACCTCTTTGCAAGGTGAGTAAGTATGGGGTTAATCTTCCATATTAGCGACCTTGGGTCGTAAGGTAAGCAGTTGAATACCTAATACGATAAAGACTAGGACACTCAGCATAGCAAAATCGGTTCCTAACTTACCGGCATCGGTCGAGCGTCCTAACCAGTCGGTAATAAAAGCTCCGGCAAATACACCGGTCATATTCATCAAACCATAGACCGTTGCCCTATATTTGGACGATACGAATTGGCAAAGAATAGGCATGTTGTTCGCATCGAACATTCCAAAGCCTAAACCAAAGCAAAGTGCCCCACCAATAACGGTCAAAAAACTATGCCCAAAACCTAATAAGAGTAAAGAGGGAATGGTCAATCCCAAACCAATAGCACCCGTATAAACCCGTCCACGCACGTTTTTCTGTATCCATCGGTCGGATAAAATACCTCCGATAATTACTCCAACAAAAGAAGACACAGCAATCGTAATGGTCGACAACGGACCGGCTTGAGCCATATCAATCGACAGATTGGAAGAAAATAACGTGGGCAACCAGTTTTTAGTAGCCCATCCGGGCAGACTAGGGGTGGCAAAATAGAGTAAAATCACCCAAAACCAAATATTTGTTGCCAACATGGCCAAGCCTCTGAACACAGGTACTTTCTCTTTCTTTTCAGCACCTTTCGGCTTTAGCGTAGGTTCAACACGCTTTTCTTTCAAAAAAAGCACTAAAACAAGGCTATATATAATTCCTATGATACCAAACCAATGAAAGGTTGCATTCCACGAATAAGCAGCTGCTACCGTTGCACCAAACCCACCAATGGCTTGCCCGGTATATAATCCGGTCATGTGAATACCCACAGCCAGCGAGCGTGTTTTATTGGTATGATAGTCGGCAATCAATGAGAGTCCAGCAGGGATGTATAAGGCTTCGCTTACGCCCATACAAGCGCGTAAGAAGTAGAGTTGCTCAAACGAGACGGCATAGCCCATGAGCAAAGTGACAGTAGACCATACAAACAAACTTCCTACAATCAACCATTTACGGTTGATTCGGTCTGCTACGATTCCTGCCACTGGACTCATAAAGCCATAGATCCATAAGAAGATAGCCATGAGTCGCCCAAAGTTTGCTGCCGACTCTAACTCGACGATATCTATCATCATAGCGTCTCGCATGGTGGAAAGCATCTGCCTGTCCATATAGTTCAGCAGTGCAACCATCCATAACAAACCCACGACGACCCACGGGTATATCTTCTTACTTCTCAAACCCATCTTTAAAAAAACACCAATTATTTATACTATTAATACGTTAGCAATGATTTGTTTTCAGCATCTTTTTTACTTTTCACCGGAATCAGCGTAAAGCTCCAATTATGCTCTTCATCGGCATAAATTGTTGCCGTTGGGATAGGACGCGAACCCCAGCTGTCATATCCGGCAACACCTTGTTGCTTCATATCCACACAAACTTCCACAAAGTTTCTAGGTGATATTTCGTTGATATGTGTCTGCTTCGGGCGGTTATTCTTAGCCCATTCCAAATCTTTATTAGCAATCATTTCGGGTGTGAAGTTATACCATTGATAGTCGGCATCCGATTCTTCACTATCAAAGTCTTCTACCGTATTTCTCAAGGCATTGAATCCGATGGTTTTCTCTGCTTTTATCAATAAGCCATTACCGTTTTTATCACTGGCTGTCAACCAACGGGTATCCGTATGATGACCATTCTCTTGCGGACGTGCATAACCAAAGTACAAATCCTCAGCGGTTGATGAATAAACCCCTACCAATGTGCTCATAAATCGATCGGTATAGTTTTCTTCCGGTCCTCTACCAAAGTAAGTTACCTGATTCATGGTCACCGGCAAGCGGAAACGAACACCAATACGAGGAACTTCCAATACATTTTTGCTTCGCTTATCTTCGGCTATTGCTTGAGGAGAAGCTGTGGCAGTTTGCGCTTCGAGTGTAGCTTCATATTTTTCAGCTTCTTTCGTGACCTTCGTAAAGGTAGATGCTACATTCATCACTCCACTCGGATCAATCGTATATGTTATGATATAGTTATTTTCAGCCGGCAGCTTATAATCTACGGTCAACACCATCGTATTTTGTGCCCCCTCAGATACATTTGCTTTAACTACTTGGAAGTTTTTGCTTGACTCTTTCCATACTTGTAAGCGTTTAGGCATGCTGTTTCCGTAGTCATTATCTGTGGGACCTCTCCAGAAGTTAGGCTGAATACCGAACTCTTCGTTAAAATATTCTTTACCATCAACCGCATAAGAAGTCAACATTCCTTTCTTTTTATCGAAAGCAACTTGTACTTTATTGGAATAAATGCGAATGATATCTCCTTGTTCTGAGGTTTGTAGTTTAGGACCACTTCCTCCCTTAAAGGCTCTTCCTTCTTTTTCAATTGGAAGCTTAAACTGATCATAAGCGATGACATAGTCATTAGGTACTAACTCTGTTGCTTTTTTAGTTTTCACGGTGAAGTTTACGAAATACTCTCTCCCCATAGTAGGTTTGATAGAGGATACGGGTACCGTAACGATGCTTTCTTCTTGTGGCTCTGTATCTAAGTTTAATACACCCGTACGAATGGTTTTGCCATCTTCCAACAGTTGATACTCCACTTTATATTCAGACAAATTGCTGAAGTAGAATCTATTAAATATAGCAAACTTACCTGCATCCAAATCTTCTGCCGTGAAGCCCACATCCTGATAGTTATATTTTACCTCCATTAAGCCCGGATTAGGAGTTTGATCTGCCCGTATAATTCCGTCTAGCATAAAGTTACCATCCGAAGGCTGGTCAACACCCCAGTCGCCACCATAACCCCAGTAAGGTTTACCGTCTTTATCATGCAATAAAATACCGTGTTCTTTCCACTCCCATAGATATCCCCCTTGTAGTTGCGGATATTTATAAATGGCTTGCCATGTTCCGTATAAGTCACCGGTCGAGTTACCCATCGCATGCGCATACTCAGAAGGAATAATGGGGCGGTCAGCTCCACTTTCACCCATTTGTTCAAACCATTTGGTCGATGGATATTGTGGTACATACATATCGGAATTCCACTCCCACAAAGCTCTTTCATAGTTTACAGGACGTTCCATCCAGTCTTTATCGGCTTCTTTCAGAAGCACATATCCTTGATAGAAGTTATAGCCATTACCTGCTTCATTACCTAACGACCATATAGTTACACTTGGGTAGTTTTTGTTGCGCTGGAACATATTGTTGATTCGGTAAATATGGCTTTCCAGGAAGTCCGGATTATGCCCTAATGTACCTTTTTTATTTCCATCTTCATGACCGACTGTACCTTTTCGCATATCGTCGAGGAAACGCGTGTAATACATTCCATGAGATTCAATATTCGCCTCATCATAAACATATAAGCCGTATTCGTCACATAGTTCATAGAACAAACGTCCTTGAGGATAATGCGATAGACGAACCGTGTTTACATTATGTTTTTTCATCAACTCCAAATCCTTGCGCAATTCTTCCGGGCTGATATAATGTCCGGTTATAGGGCTAAGTTCGTGTGTATTTACCCCTTTCATTTTGATAGGTTCTCCGTTGACATAGAACAAGCGCAGTTTATCTATATTGCCCATCATGTGAGTTCTGTTACCTCTGTTGAAATCGTATTCGCTTTCTTTAATTTCGATTCTTCTGAAACCTAAATTGAAAGGAACAATCTCTTTTTCTTGACCATTCTCAATCGTCATAACCAGCTTATACAGGTTAGGATGCTCAGAAGTCCAAGTAGCTACGTTTTGAATATCAGCAGTAAAATCAACGGTTTCTACGCCTTTAGCAGCAATAGGCACACGCTTACTTTCAGTTTTTACCACTTTTCCTTCTTTGTCCAGTATCTCATACGTAACCTTGGCATCAACTTGTTGAGCATGGCTGTTTCTAATATCCATCCCTACGGCAAATATCCCGTGCTTATAGGTGTCATCCAAAGTTGATTTCACACGAAAATCGCCCAATGAAGTTTTGGGTTGAGACCAAATAAATACATCACGCTCAATCCCACTGATACGCAAAAAGTCTTGACATTCGAGGTATGACCCGGTACACCATCTGAATATTTTGAAAGTCAATGTATTCTTACCCGGCTTTACATAGTCATTGATAAGAAACTCAGCCGCCGTCTTAGAATCTTCGCTATATCCTACTTCTTTACCATTGATATAGGTATACACACCTGACTTTGCCCCTGAAACGACCAGGTAAAGATCCCGATCCATCCAGTCCTGCGGTATTTCAAAATCACGACGATACACCCCTACCGGATTTTCTTCCGGCAAAGTGGGAGGTAGTGGATTGCGAGGTTTAAACTCATACCCATGATTGGTATAGATTGGCGTTCCAAAACCTTGTATTTCCCAGTTTCCGGGCACTTTAATATCATGCCAGTCTGCCGTACTCACACCGGGGTCTGTTATATTTTCGGGAAGCTGTTTGTATGCATCTACAAAATAGAACTTCCACACTCCATTGAGCAGCATATAGTGTTTGCTAGCTTCATACTTACCTGTCAGTGCATCCGTTCTGTTGTCATAGGACATAAAAGCCGAACGAGGCTCTTCTATATTCACATACGTCACTTTCAAGTCTTTCCAATAAGGAAGTTTTTCTTTTGCTGCTACTACAGAAGAAATTATCAGCAGCAAACCCACCAAGGTTAAACATTTTTTCATAGCTATTATTTATCTAATTAAACATTCATATTTCAAAAGATAGGCAAGACACCCGGGAAGTTCTAACACCCGGTTTTATTTCTCCACAAATTACGTATAAATTATCATCCCAACCTACTACTCCTGCTCCGGCACGAGCAACTTCTTCATAATCACCCAACGAAAACCACCTTTGTTCATGAGAGTTAAAGACTGAAAGAGTCCGGTTAAATCGATACCAATCCGGTCGTTGAGACATATACTCTTTTCCAACCTTTTTCAATTCAGCCAACAACTCCATATCTCCTTCTTGCGCAGCTTTGTCCGTTTTCTTCAGTCTTTTCAACGCAGCATCAAAACGATAATAGTTGACACCGCCAACAAAGAGTATCTCATCTGCTCCACAAGCTAGCCCTGTAGCTCCCACAAAAGTTTTCAATTCATCGTCATTCGGTGCTATCGGCAAATACGCTTCCCATTGTCCCCGTCGAAAGTCAAAACGAATCATATCTGTATAGGCTTCTCCTTCAAACTCGTCATACCCTCCGACCAATAGCAAAGAGGAATCTTGAGCTACAACTACGGGCTGCTGACGATTATTTTTGAAGTTCCCCTCTATTCTTTTCCACCCTTTTTCCTTGTTATTTAGGTCTAAGCTGTATATCACCCCTTTTGACTGGTCCCCAAAGGAACCACCCGTTACATAAACAATCTCTTCATAAACTGCTGCACCTCCATTGAAGTGGCTGACGGGTAAAGAAGGTAATCGAGTATGGGTTATTTTATCTTGTACAGTATCAAATTGAATAAGCAGCACGTCAGTCAATGCTTTCTTTTTATTCTGCCCACCTAAACATACAATCCCGTCTTTTGTTGTCACCGATGAACCATAGGCCACATCAAAAGGGAGAGGTGTGCCTTTCACCCACTTACTTTCAGAAGCATCCTCCGAGATATCCATCCAGTAGACTTCCTTGTAAAACACTTTCTCTCCTCCTTCAGCTGCGGGAGTATGAGGAAAATTACAACCACCGGCTACAATCAGTTTGTCTTGATGCACTCCGGCAAACATGCCTGAAACTCCTCCCTTGATTGGATAATCAGGTAGTGCTTGAACTTGTATAGTGTCTTCCATAAGTTTATTTTTCATGCAAGTAAGACTCATTTTCTCTTCAGCATATAAAATCTGCATCATACCAAACAGTAAAAATAAGCAACCTACTTTTCTCATCCTTTATTTTCTTTTATCAGGTGAATAAATCAGTCCTTCAAGTTCTTTTGTGCCATCCGGCGCCACAAATACACAATTGAACATCCACTTAACTAGCCGAACTTCATGCGTACTGAACTGACCAACCGGAAGTTTTAATAATACCTTATTCCAGCCTTTTACCAATTTAACCGAGAGGGGTGGACGAACCTGAAAATTTTCATTTGTCAGAGGCGTTTCACTTGATTTCACGGTATGCGATGACTTCCATAAGGGTGGCTCTACTTCCACTCCGTTAATCCATATTTTACTTTCCTTATAGTCCCATTTTTCTTGTGGAGGAGGCAAATCATTCTCAGAGCGACTATAGTCTTGCGTCGTAAACCAAAGTCCCACTTTTTGTTCTTTATCTGAATAAACATACGTATAGGCATACGCTGTATGATTTGGCTGAGGTGTTTCATAAAACCCGGGGATGGTTTTTTCTCCCCACACATGCCTCAAATAGATGCCTGCGCCTATTGCATCTTTTGTTTTATATGACTTCCCAGCATAATTATATGTCTGTTGAAGCTCCTGTTCCGGAGGAAATATCGTAGTTAAATTGCCCTTATTAGGAAAAGCATCAGTGATTCGCCATTTCACATTCGTTTGTTTCACATACGCAAAGGGAAAACCTGCGAAATTATTTTCCTTATGCCATAACATCCTCGTCTCAAACTCTTTGAAAGTTTTAAAATCCGATTCATTTTCATCCCAAAGCATGGTTCCATTACCATCATAATACTGTGATCCTCCACCCAGCCATGCTCGTTCAGCTAATGCTAACATAGCCGGATAGAAATTATTTTGTAGAAGCACCTCTCTTTCGTCTTCAACATACCGATCATGCCACATACCTACAAGGCTGCCTGCATGGTCTTCACTTCCCCGAGATACATTCAATATGCGACTAGTATATAATGCTATCAAATCAGCAAATGCATCAAAATGGTTGATATAATGAAACTTAGAATCAATAGCCGGTATGCCTTTTTGTGCTTTCCCTCGATAACTCCACAGTTGTGTCATGTCTATCTCACCGGGTTCATACTTCCAACCGGGATTCCAGGAGATTACTTTTTTCCCTTTCTCACGTACGTAGCGAACCATCTCAGGTACAAATTCAGGATTTGCAAACTGCACTTCATCAGTACCTATATGCAAATAAGGAACATCAAACGTTTCACATACTTCATCTAACAACAGCTTCAAGATAATCATCCCCTCTTTGCTTTGCATATCATGACGAAAAGCTTTTCGAAAAGCTAAGCTATGACCGGGCATATCTATTTCAGGAATAAGCAACACATGGCGTTCTTTGCAATAAGCGACCAATTCCTTTGCTTCTTCTAACGTATAAAATCGCCCTACCTCACGAACAAAGTTTTCACGATCATTTAACATGGGAAAAATCTTGCTTTCAAGCCGCCACCCTAGATTTTCAGTTAAGTGCCAGTGAAATGTATTCACTTTATACTGTGAAAGCTTATCAATCTCCTGCTTCAACTCATCTAAAGAAATATATTTACGCCCTACATCTTGCAAAAAGCCTCTGATACGAAATGCGGGGTAATCCACAATCTCACATCCTTCAATATAGCTTTTACGCCCTTTCTCTATAATTAATTGCTTAAGTGTTTGCATAGCCCAATAAACTCCTTCCGAAGCAGTTGCTTGAATAACTATTCGATTTTTAGTTACAGTCAGCAAATAGGCCTCTTGATTGTTGAGAGGGATTTCGGGTAAGTCTTCTACGAGCGAAACTATTAGCTGCTGCTTTGCCGAAGGAATAACCTTGCCTCCCATCTCCATAATGCACTTTTCCCATTCTTCTGCAAGAACAGGAGTAGATAAGCTCACTTTATCCAAAAGAAAAAGCTGCTTATTGGACTGTACAGATTGCGGCTTAGGCAAAAGATGCTGAATACCGGCATGAAGTACCGTTGAAAATGAAAGCAAACACAGAGCAATTACTATTCGCATATCAGGGTTTCTTTATAATATCGGTCAGTTTAAATGCCTGATAAGTCATATGCGCCACAC
Organism: uncultured Parabacteroides sp.; assembly: GCA_964610765.1. Lineage (GTDB taxonomy): Bacteria > Bacteroidota > Bacteroidia > Bacteroidales > Tannerellaceae > CAZSWS01. The sequence goes on along the minus strand of CAZSWS010000004.1, from coordinate 16,288 downwards.
TCGACTCATACAATATACCTACTGTTTCTTCATTAACCTGCGATAAGCATGAGTATCCCCAACTATAACCTTCATCAATAAGCAGCTGATTTTCGGGCAACCACGTTACCCCTCCATCTAAGCTCGCCTTGATTGTGATATCTTTTCGTTGGTTGGTTGTGTTCGGATTAGAGAACAATAAGATGTCTTTGCCAAACACATTATCCTTGGCTGCAATTTTTATCAGGCTAGCCATACACACGGGCTCTTGTAAAGCTTTGCGAGAAGATTCATGTTCTTCCCAAGTCTTTCCTAAATCGCGAGTGATACTGACAGCCCGACTTCCTCCCCGATTGTCTCTCATATTTAACATCAGCACGCCAGGCTCTAACTCTACTACTTGTGCTTCGGTCGTATTTGTTCGTGCGTGGGTATGCGTATGCCACGTTTTACCTTGATCTTTACTATACATAATTCCGGCATTGGGAATCCGGTCAGCTCCAATATATTGATTGGCAAAAACGATTGTCCCATCTTCCATCGTGATACCATTACCCGGACCCTGAAGTAGAAAATACCATTCCGGCTGCTTTAACTGCTCAGTGAAATTGTAAGGTTCAGACCAGGTTTTCCCATCATCTTCACTCTTCACCATGACAAGTTGAGCCGTTTCATGAATACTCATTCCAGGCTGTGAATTATGCCAAGCACGACCATTACCCATCCCATGTGTCCATGCTGCAACAATCCAAATATTGCCGGTATGTTTGTCCACAAGTATTGCCGGATCTCCCACTCCATTTTGAGCTTTAGGCAGACTACCATACTCACCAAATTGCATGGGGATGCGCATCCGCTCCCACGTCTGCCCACCATCTGTACTTCTACTTAATCCTACATCAACATGTTCTTGTAAGTCTGCACTATTATTATATCGAATATCATACACACCCAGTAGCGTGCCTTTATTTGAAGTAGCTAAACCGGGGATTCGGTATGCTGACGAACCATCGTCACCGGCATGCCGAACGCCTACTCCCATATATCGGGTAACGGGGGTATCCCCTTCTACACGAAAAGATGCCGGTTGGTTGTCTATTTTTACTTCTTTTATCTCAGCGTTTATTTTCGAAAAAACAGACGCCCTGGGTTTCATTTCTATGCTTACCCAGAAATAGTTTATTCCGGGAAACAAGTCTTGTTCAGCCGACAGCAGCAATTCATTGGTTATCTTCTTAATTTCAGACTTCAACACGGAGTAAGAAGGATTGGCCGCCCGAGTCTTAAGGGGAGTTTCTCTGGATATATAAGACGCAGGACTATAATGTATTTGCCCTTTCCGTTGAGCATTTTCCGTCCCGCTATAGTAAAGTTTAACTGCTTTAACTTCATTCAGGTTCACTTCATTTCCTAAACGAAAAGTTACCGATTCTAATTTTTTACCAGTAGAAATATCTGCATCTATACGCAGATAAAACAAGATATTATCCTGTCTATCTATCAATATGGGTATTTGCGGGTTTTTTATCTGTACAGATACTGTTTCTGCAAAAATACTTAGCGGAAATATCCACAATAATATATATACAATTGTTTTTCTCATAACATACATGAATTTACTATATTAGGCACTCGCATTGCTCATAAAGTTATACATTATAACCACAAAAGAAATACACATCAAGCCTAAACTCCTTTTTTATCTCTTCTTTATTATTTCATTGCAAATTATATATGACTGTATCATCATACGAGGAATATGAAAAGGTCCCTTAAATAAATTGCCTTTAGCCGGTTGTGACACACTACCGTCAAAGTGTAAATATCCGTACCACTCTCCATATTCTTTATCCGGAAATTTAGCATACGTATAATCACTTATTTGCTTATGCATTTTCAAATATTTCTCATCTCCTGTCGCTTCATAGGCATAAAGCGTAGCGATGATTGCTTCTGTTTGTGGCCACCAAAACTTCATATCATGTGAGTACTCCTGTGAAGGATTATTCTTACAATCTTTAAAGTTTACAATCCCTCCATACGTTTCATCCCAACCCCACTTCCAGGACCAATCCAGAATAGTTGTTGCTATCTTGATAAGTTCTTGATTCCATTTTTGGTATTTAGCTTCTTCCAGAATAAACCATGCTGTTTCAATACAATGTCCGGGATTAATGGTCCGCCCCATGAGGGTATCAATAAATTCTCCTTGAGGTCCAACCGTTTCTAACAGGGCTTCAAATTCAGGATGCATGAAGTTCTTCACGATAGATTGAATGGATTCGTCTATCTGTTTATCCAAAACAGGATCTTTAATAGCTGCACGAACTTTGCTTGCCGTGTTTATTAAAATCATAGTCAAAGAATGTCCCTTCAATGGTAGGTTGGCTGTATACTTATTTTCTAAAACACCTGGAGTAGAGGCGAATTTTAGGGTTTGTTTAAACAAAGCTAAGGCTTTGTCAGCATACGTATGATCACCGGAAGCAAGTGCATACTCTGCCATCGCGATGGTTGCAAATGTTTCAGAGAAAACATATCGTCTTTTTCGAAGAGGAACACCTGTTGCCGACACTTCAAAAAACATTCTTCCGTCTGAGTCAAAACAATGTTTCTCAATAAAGTCAATAAGCATTTTGGAAGTTGAAAGCCATTCAGGATTTTGCTCAATATGATTATAGGCATAAGCACAAATAAATGCAAAACGTCCCTGAAACCAAACAGATTTAGTGGTATCCATGATTTCCCCTTCACTATCTAAACAGGTATATACTCCCCCATTTATCCGGTCTAGCCCATGTTTAAACCAAAAAGGTAAAATATCAGCAGTCAAGTCTGAACGATATTTACTTGCCCATTCTTTCAAATAAGTTTCAACATGCATGTTTCTTTGGTATTATATAAGTTTCTAATTATTGATTGAGAAAAAACACAACGAAGCGTATTTAAGCAAGCGTATTGCATCTTTCAAAAAAACCAATCTCTTCCAGTTCTTTTCGCATAACTACTTCTTCTTCATCCGCTATGTTTAAGAAAGGAATCCGATTATTTCCCATATCTAATCCTATCAATTTCATAATTCGTTTGCCACCTACGATATTGCCACGGAATTTACAGATAACATTAATGACTTCCTGAGAAAAATTTTGAAGTTCGACTGCGCGAGATAAATCACCAGCATTCCATGCCTCAATGATTCCGACCAAAGATCGACCATTATAATTGGTTGTTCCACCTATACCACCTTGCGCTCCTCCCATCACTAATGCGGATAGAATCGTTTCATCTTGTCCGTGTAGCATATCATATTTGCCATTTTTATAGCGCATACATTGATTATATTCATACAAGCTTTCATACGTGTATTTTATACCGGCAAAGTTAGGTATACGACCATCGACTGCTTCCAAGAATGGCAGCATAGGGAGGTATGCACCATTAAGTACCGGGATATGATAATAATAGAAAGGTAATTCAGGGGCAGACTGGGCTATAGCCTCACAATATTGTACTAACTGCTCAATACTCCCTGCCTTAGGAAAGGGCGAAGCCATACTTCCTACCGCATAAGCACCGATACTTTGAGCATGTTCTGCTAATTTTTTACTTAAATTCACACATGTACTACCTACATGTATGAGCACTTTAAAATCATCCGGAGATACCGACATCCATTTTTCAGCCAGTTTAATCCGCTCTTCTTCGGTCAACAAAAATCCTTCGCCTGAAGAGCCATTGACAAAAACTCCCTTCATTCCGTTATTAATCAACATATCAGCATATTGCCCAATTATTTCGTAATTTACTTGACCATCCTTATCAAATGGAGTAAACGGCGCATTGATCAATCCTAGTATTTTCTTCATAATTCATCAACAGGTATTAAATATTACATAAGAGCATGCAAGATATACATATTATATATATTATGCCTTATTTAAATGTTAAATAATACATCTAACATGAATAACAACATTAAAAAACAGCCTTACATACTACATATGTATTAAAACAGAAAGGATAATCAAGAAAAACTTAGACAGTACCGATTTTAATGCTTAGATTTGTAATAAGTGATATTTAATCTTACCAAGAAAAATAAAAGTTAAACATACTATGGCGGAAGAAGTAAAAAAAGAACTGACTTTAGTTGAATCAGCTCAACAGCAGATATTAGATCTTGTAACTAAGGATGGTTACCAAATCAATTCTCTACTACCTAAAGAAAACGAGCTTGCAGAAATATTGGGTGTAAGCCGAGTAGTTATTCGTGAAGCCCTAAGTAGCCTACGCGCCTTAGGTTTTCTTGAAACAAAGAAGAAAAAAGGAACCATCATGATTTCTCCGGAGCCTTTTGATATTTTCAAAATGATTATTCGCTCAGGAGCGCTAAATGAAGAAACCGTGAGTGATCTGTATGAGCTAAGGCTCATGTTAGAAATTGGGTTAGCCGATTTTATTTTCGATCGAAAAACAGAAGACGGCATGAATCAACTCAAAGCTGTCTTAGATGAGGAAGATATAACCGAAGACCCACACAGACTAGCTGAACTGGATATCCAGTTTCATACGATTTTATACAAAATGGCTAATAGCCGAGCTCTTTCCAGCTTTCAAACTTTAATAGGGAAAATATTTACAATTTACCCTCGCAAAGAGAAAAGGGAAAGACCGCCTGAAATTATTACCCACAGAAGCTTGTATCATATCCTTCAAACCGGAAATCCGGATTCTTTCCGATCTGCAATGAGGCTGCACCTTACTTATCAGTTTGAAAACCGGGAAAAATATCTACAGGAATACCAAAAGAAAATCAACCCGGAAGCAGCAGCTTCTGTCAATTAAAAACCGAGCAGCATCTTTGGATGTTGGCTATCATTTGATCCTATCAAAAAAGGGAAAAGCGTTTACGCTTTTCCCTTTTTTGATTAATCACAGCATATACCGAGTTACGGTTTACACGCTTCTTTCATTATTTTGAGGCATACGTATGATCATCAATCATGGTTATATCTACTGCGGGCTTAGCATATCCTTTAGAAGCAATATAAGCTTTCGTTTCTTCTACCTGCTTGGTCGTGATATTAAAAGCATATTTTCCATAATCATCCAATTCTATTTTACCCACATAGAAAAAGCCCCATTTATCAAAAAACTCCGTCAAGTCAGTCTGTGTTATATCACAGCTTAATTTGATAAATTCGAACATATTATTGATTGACTCATTACCAAATCCCACACTTTCTGATTGACGCAAATGCTGCATCAAGTCTGCATAAAAGTCAGGCATTCCATTGTTGCTAAAATACAAATGCAGCTGCCATAAAGGAACTAAGCGATGAAATACATCGTCATCTTGCAAATATGATATCTTGGGATTAGACTCTACAATACTCTTACGGGCAGTTTCATATTTACTCTCATCTTGCAAACGACTAGAGTTTCCTAAGCCGATTGTTGTGTAAAGTGAAAATAGATTATTACTTACTTCAGTCAATCCTCCCCAGTTCAATTGTGGAATCATCTGCAAGACATGCCCCACTTCGTGTGAGAAGCCCCAGCAAGGGTCACCCTTGACAACAACCTCCGGATCAGCCACCATACGCATCGTATTATCATCACCTAAATAAGCTACTCCATTATAGTCACGGAACATGTAATAATTGAAATTCACCCGAGCAAGTATTTTATTTTCAGGCAACAAGTCATATTTCTTAAAACCGTTGAATGTATAATGACTTAGTAGCATGGCATCATATTTACTTATCAGCTCAACCCCTTTACCATAGGTGAATTTCTTAAAAAACTCAACCGGATAGGCAACTTGGATAAACTCGCCCACAGCATCCATGATTGGACCGGGAGCATTATCTAACAGCTTATTCCACTCTTCATCTGTCTGTGTCAAACCGTCAAAATATCCATTTACTTTACCTGTCACAAAATGCACTTTAATAGCAGGTGCAGAAGCTGACTCTTTATCAAAATAACTAATGTAAGCATTCGTACTATAAGGTACATTAATTACATTCACACCCTCTTCCAATTTATGAACAGAAGAATACAATCCCCAACCTTTCGGATCTTTAGTTGGCTCATATCCTTCAGTGGGCTGGCGCATCCATTCCGGCAAAAGCAAATAAACATTTTTATTAGCTAAAGGTCCTACGGTAATAATGTGCTTCCCTTCCTCCAGATACATTCCGGTTACATTCTGATAGAGACTAAAGCCCGACCCTATTTTAAGTTTTTCACCCGTTGTGTTAGGTTCGGTAATTGCATGATACGCCTGTGCTCTATAAGCCTTATCATATGTACCATCCAATAATTCCAATGCTAATTTCTTAAGAATTTTACTTTCTATACGTTCAATATCAGCAGCAGTCACCCCGGCTTTTAATTCCATGCAAGATGCATCTGTGAAAACTTCAGGAATCTGATTAGCCGGATTTTTCTTTAAAAATTCAATTTCTCCACAACTAACTACTTCCCCAACTCCTTTATTCACGACGAATTTCACATATTCAGGCTGCTCCAACAAAAGCTCTATGCGGAAATCATCCCCTTTTTCCGTATCAAAGGATCCAATCAACCGTTCATCGCCTCCTACAGACTTAGCATACACATCATACAGTAGCCAAAGACCACTCGAACCATCTTGTCGAGGGGTAATATTCGTATAATCTATCTTATCTGCATTTTTAAAATAACACGTTAAAGTAACCGGAAATGAAGTTGTACCGGAGTGCCAGCGTGAATGATACATCGTAGCATAATCGCCATCGATGGATTGACTGACAGGAGATTCTTTTTCTGCTTCTGATGCTTCAACCTTTGATACAGGCACTTGAATATCAACACCCAACACATCAGAATCAACATCTGATTGGTTTATCTCATTGTGCGCTTTCTCTTTATGTGTACATGAAGTAGTCGCCCAGATAGAGAAAGAGAAAATTAATAATAAGAAAAGTTTCGTTTTTTTCATTTCCAAATATATTTATTGTATTTAAAGGGACAAAGCTAAAACTTTTCAAACTCTCTGTCAAGAAATTGAATACGACTATTGATCCAATTTTTCATATCTGTTATCAAAAGCTGGTAAGATTTATTTTTTGTATTAGGATTTGCCTGAGATAGTTTGAAGTTTTCCACTTGTGATTTGTTCAACTTTGCAGCCATTTTATCAATATAGTTAACAACATCTACTACTTGAGGTCTAATTTCTTTCCATCTTGCTTTGTACTGAGCACGAAACTCCGGTACTTCCATAAAGCGATTAAAGAACTTTGCTCCGGGTCTATCATCTCTATGTCCTTTGTAAAATATCAAGTCTGATTTCACGAAATAGGTATTAGACTCATTATATCCAAAGCCCCAGTCAAAATCCCAAAGTGGTCCCCACATGATTTTCGTATGAGCATCTTTATAACAATAGGTACTTTTAGGATGGTGTAATTCCTGATTTCTAGTCACTTCATTAACCAACATAAAATTAATCAAGGAGGCTACGTCTGTATGTTTCTCATAGCTTGTGTTAGGAAAGTCTGCTTCAAACAATGCATCTTCCAATCCTTGGATTGCTGTCCTGATATATTCCATATCAGCCTCACTACCCAAGTCAGGACCACCCACCATTACCGGCAGATCTAAGTGTGCAGACTTAAACTTATAGTCCTCATCATAGTACGAATCCATTTCCACCAGGAAACCCTCCTTTTCATCTACATCTACCCGCCCTTCTCCAATCTCTTTTTGCTCAGTCAACTGATAATTGCCTCGATACGTTCCATTCACAAACAGTTCGACATGAATAGAAGAATGTGTATACTGCAAGCCAAAACGACGTCCCAGTTCAAAAGCTACATCATTCATTAATAATGTCGGATCTTGATAATTAGCTAGCAAAACCCATTTTTTGGCTTTGGGCAGACCAAAAACAGAAGTTTTATTTGGAAAATCTATGCGATAGGGCTTTTTAGGCATACCCCAAGTTGAATTTCCTCGACCTCGAATCCACATATCTACTTCGCTCATATCAAAAGAACCATCATCCGGATTCGTCAAAAAGAGAGTAGCAAGCAGTTTTGTTTTCTTTTCAACCACTTCCTTTCCACCTTCAATATCAACGCTTATCACAGGTAATCCTGTGAACATTGGTCCAACCGTCTTTACGTCATAGGTAACAGCAAAGCCATCTTCACCCTTAACCGTATATACCAAATCACCCATAAACGAATTAGGGGTAACTTCACTTACCTGCTCAACATCATCTACATATACCTTACCGGAAGCCTGAAACCTCACTTTGAGCGTTTTTACATTTTCAATCCATTGGGATGAAGAAAGTGTAATAATACGGTCACTCTGACTGATTATGCCCACCAAATTTGTTTTCAGCCCATTGAGTTCAGCTGGAACAATAAAAGAAGTAATACGCCCTGAACCGGGAGCACGCCTGGCAGGTTGAATAACAGGAATCTTTTGCGGAGTTATCCCTTGAGCTGACAAAGTTATAATTGTAGTCCGTTCTTTTTCATAAGAAGGATTCTGAGTGATAGACACTTTGAGCAAATCACCTACAACTTTAGCACTACACCATTCTTGATCCTTTACAGGTACGTCAATATCAATAAGACTTAAATTAGTTTTTAATGGAATTTCTTTTTCTTGTGCATCTGATGATTCTAACACAATAGATTGCACATCAGGAATCAGAAATAAGTCTTCAACCTCATCCTTATCACTGCAAGTAATGAATAATAAACTTAATAGAGGAAGAAAAAAGAATAGAGATGTTTTTTTCATGGTACAAAAGGTTATAAAAAATCACTTACTTAACAAACTCGAATATACTGTCTTATAGCATTCGAACAGAATGCAAAGAAGTTCAAAGATAAAGAAGTTCAAGTACAAAACATCGGTTTTAGTTTTTTTATAAGAAAAACACTGAAAGTTGTTAATTTATCTTCAATGCTTTATTTGCTAGGAAGTTCTCAGGAAAATAATACATTTGTTCTTTCATTACTTAACAATAACGAAAAGTATATACACGTGTAATTAAAAAAGTCTTCACATGAAAAAAAGCTTGTTAATTTTGGCTTCATTTTTTCTCGTACAAATGTCTTTTGCACAAGAAGAACTACTGAATATCTTAAAAACAGAACTTAATCGAAACTTTGAAGTTCTAAGCAAAGAGTCTACCCCAGCCTATTATATGAACTACAGAGTCTTTGACTCTGAAGGAGTAAATATTTCTGCCCAGTTTGGAAATATTACACAGTCGAATCCATTTCATAATAAATACTATCACATCGTGGTGCGAGTGGGTACTCCTGAGTTAGACAACACGCATGAGTTGAAAGAATCCAGAGGCAGCAACCTCATGCTCCCCAGTATAAACAAAATGTTTATTGAGAACTCGGATGAAATTAAAAAGCGACTTTGGTTCAAAACAGATGAAACGTACAAAAATGCGGTCAGTCAATTTGAAAATGTAAAAGCCAATGTAGCTATAAAGGTCGATTCAGAAGACAAATCACCCGATTTTTCAAACGAAAAGCCGGAAGTATATATTGAAAAGCCCAAAGAATTTAAGAATCTTCACTTTGACGCAAAAAAATGGGAAAACAAACTAAAGAAATACAGTGCTGTATTTACAAAAAACAAAGATATCTATAGTTGCAATGTATATTTAAGTGCGGAGCTAAAACGATTCTATTTTGTTGATACAGATGGAAGCGAGATTTATGAAAATCAACTGGCATTTAAGCTCAATATTTCAGCTTCAACGATTGCAGATGATGGCATGAATCTTCCTTTATATGAATCTTATTTCGCATTTGACGCTAAAGATTTCCCTTCGGATGATGAAATTATCAAAGATGCAGAACGCATGAGCGAGTTATTATCTAAACTACGAGTTGCCCCAACAGCAGAAACCTATTCCGGTCCTGCCATATTAAGCCCTTCTGCAACCGGTGTCTTTTTTCATGAAATATTCGGTCACCGTATTGAGGGTTCAAGACTGAAAAAAGAACAAGATGCACAAACCTTTAAAAAGAAAGTGGGAGAAGTGCTCCTGCCTGAAGACTTTTCCATCTGGTATAACCCTCAATTGAAGGAATATCACGGGTTTAAGCTTGCCGGAAATTACATTTATGATGATGAAGGAGTTAAGGGACAGAAGGTTTCCATCATTGAGAATGGACGCCTAAACTCATTTTTGATGAGTCGCTCACCAATTGAAGGCTTCCCTAACTCAAACGGACACGGGCGTGCTATGATTCAAAGCAATGCCGTCACCCGTCAATCAAACATGGTATTAGAAACAACTCAACCACATAGCAAAGAAGAACTACGCGCAATGTTGATTGAGCAGTTAAATAAGACTGATAAGCCTTATGGCTACTATTTTGAAAAAGTAAGTGGAGGTTTTACTACCACAGGAAGATATATGCCGAATGCTTTTAATCTAAGCCCATTGGTTGTCTATAAAGTTTTCACAGATGGAAGACCCGACGAACTTGTCAGAGGAGTTGATTTGGTTGGGACTCCCCTATCCATGTTTTCACAAATTACTGCAGCAGGAAAAGAGTATGATGTCTTTAATGGCATGTGTGGTGCTGAATCAGGTTTCGTTCCTGTATCTAGCGTGACTCCGGCTGTTTATGTTCAAATGATAGAAACCCAAAAACAGGGAAAATCACAGTCTAAAAAGCCCATACTTGAACGCCCATAACATATCCACATAAAACAATGTAAAAATGAAAAATATATACCAATACCGCTATTTCATTATACTCATTTGCCTATTCATTAGCCACATAGGCTACTCACAACAAGCACAAGAGCTAGTAAACAGCATAAAGTCTGAAGTTGACCGTAACTTGAACGAGCTTACGATGGGAAATTTAAAACGTCCATTTTATATCAGCTATTCCTTACATGATGTAAACTATTTTGAAACAAGAGCCTCTAATGGAGTACTTGTCAGCAAAACGAAAGAACATTGGCGATACACCTCTCCATTCCTTCTAGTAGGCAGCTTTGAACAAAATAATAAAAATGATAATTTCACTGAGATTTATTCTTCACGAACTATCTTAGAGAATGACCCGACTGGACTTGCACGTCCTATATGGTCAGATTTGGATGGACGCTATAAAGCCGCAGCCGAAAGCTTTGAGAACAAGCAAGCTCAGCTTAACGTTCATAGCAAAACTGAAGAAGAAAAGAATTTACCTGATTATCTAAGTTCTACACCCACTCATTTAATCCTGCCTGAGAAAAAAATCTCATGGGATGAAAATTATTGGATAGATTATGTAAAGAAAGCATCAGAAGCTATGAAGGAGTATCCGGAATTGATATATTCAGATATATCTGTTGACTTTCGGAATGCACATATCTACTATTATAATACAGAGGGCACACAATATGCTATTCCCGACCCGCATTTCAGACTTAGACTTGATGTTTCCCTTATCACACCCGAAGGGCATCAGCTTTCAGACCAGTTCAACATAGAACATGCTACTATAGAGCGTCTGCCAGACTTGGACGAATATATTCAAAAGTGTAATGCGTTCGCTAAAGAGTTTGTAAAACTTCATGGCTCTAAAATGATTGACGAATCATATATCGGTCCTGTCTTAATCGAAGATATGGCAGTTGGTGAAGCTGTTTATAGTATCTTTTTGGGATTCGGGAACTCGCTGGTAGCTAGGAGAACAAACGGCACAGAAGGCTTCCTTAACAGAAAGCTGGTTTCGCGTTCCCTTTCACTTCAATCTATCTCCGGACTTAAAACTTATGGTGGAAAAGAGCTAGAAGGATATTTCCCTATAGATGCTGAAGGAGTTGTTCCTGACAAAGAATTCTACCTGATTGAAGATGGTGTGCTCCGGAACATGTTGAATGGCAGAACCCCAACTAAGAAAATTAAAAAAAGTAATGGGCATTTCAGATATAGCTTATTTACTCGGTCTGCACATATCTTCCCGGGCAATGTCTTATTAACCTATGACACACCCACTCCACGAAGTGAGATGAAACAAAAACTTATTGAAGCAGCCAAAGAGGAAGATCTTGACTACACCTATATCATTCGAAGAATGAGAGGGACCACCCCTACCTGGCTTTACAAGGTGAATGTTGAAGATGGAAGTGAGGAACTAATCAGAGGAGCTTTTTCTGATTTAAAAATTCGTTCATTTAAACGTATTTTGGCCGCATCAGATGATAACTGCTTTATAAACCTAGCTCCTACGGGTAGCATCACAACAGTTATTACACCGGGTAGTATCTTATTTGAGGAAATAGAGTTGACTAAAAACAATAATATCAAACTCAGAACACCTTTTAAAGTACCTGCACCGTAACAGTTCTCGCACAAATGCTATAATGTAAAAACAGCTCTTTGGATGCATTTCCAAAGAGCTGTTTTACATTATTTATTTCTTAGTTCATTATCTTTCTCCATATACTAACTGTCGTTTACCATCCCATGCTACGGCTTCGACGCGTGTTGAATGCTCCGGGTAACGTACTAGCGTTGTCTTATTATCATTCGAGCCGGCACCACCAAAAGCTATTTTCACCAACTCATCTCCTTGATACGTTTCAAAAGCCACCACATTTTTCCAGACAGCGTGGTCAATAGTCAAACCATTTTCTCCCGCTACAATCCCTTTACCAAACTCTCCATTAACCGGTAACTGATATTGATAACAATCAAGGCTATTTGCGGTAATATAATGCATCACCGGAGTTTCTTGTTTTTTATATTTCGACACATACTTCTTAACTTCCGCAATATCTTCCTCGGTTATAGTCATCTGTGCACAGGTATAATCATCGACCCACAAATCAATAGGAGCAAGCATACCTGATTGTTCAAAAAATGCTGTCAAGTCTGTTTGAGTCACATCACATGCCGCCTTAATGAAGCTCAACTGAGCTTCGGCATCGTTAGAAGGCAAATAATCTTTATCAATAGCTCTTATAAACATATCTGCATAAAAGTCCGGTTGATACCATGCATTATCTTTACCCGCTTTTACATAATACAACTGCAATTGCCAAAGAGGAACTAACTTCACAAAATGGTCTCCTCCCCAATCTCGCGGACGATGGCGATCCCATCGGTCGGGTCCGGCTTGCGTCAGCCATTGCTGTTTATGAATAAAAGCACTTTCCATATAAGATGTAATTCTACCACCGGCAACGCGCCCATCATAATCTTTCAAGACTTCTCTTTCTAATTTGGGTTCTTCCGGATTGAACAGATATTGCGACCATACAGAATAAATGTTATTAGTCACTTCAGTAGTACCCACCCATTTCATCCATGGGCGTACCTGATTGACATGCCCAAACTCATGAGCTATTCCCCAAAGATGTTTTCCTATATTGGCCGGATTAGCTAGATGTTCCATCGTATTATCATGGAAAGCAGCCCCCATACCATCTGCATGCATAAAGCCATTCCATATCACCCGTCCAAAAATATGGTTATCAGGCACTCTTTTATATTTATTCAGCCCCATTATCTCATGCTGAATAGATATAATACTATCGTAAAGGGAAGTCAAAAGAAAACCATCTTCGGGGCAATACTTCTGGAGAGACTGCACACTGTAAGCCAACTGAACTCTCGTGCCTATTATATCCAAAATATCACTTTCTGCTGCTGATAAAAGCTTCACCCAATCGGCATTGGTATGCTTAGTTACATCAAAATAACCATTCACATAACCACCTAAGATATGTATTTTCACATCTTTTGCTCTGCGATTTTGCTCTGTAAAATAATGGATATATCCATTACCATTATTAGTCGGTACAATAATATTTAACCCGGGAGTTAGTTCATAACTAGAGTCTCCCCCTTCTTCTCCAAAGTTTTTTACACGCAACTTTATTTCATTATCACTACGGTCTATATCTTCAACAAAAAGCACTATCTCTTCATCCTTTTTGAAATAAATACCGGTTGGATTCTCAAACTGAGAATAAGGGCTCGTCTTTAGCAATGCTGCCAACTGCTTAGGATGTAAATAGCTCCGATATGTTTGAATGCGATATGCAGAGGAGTAAGTTCCCTCAAGCATATCAACCAGTGCTTGCCGTAGCAAAGGAGTCTTGATTTTTGCCGCTTTTTTCAAATTGGCTTTTGAGGAAGGGGCGGTTAAAAGTTGATCTGAAAACAATGAGCTATACTTGTTCAAGTCTGCTTGCAAGTTTTCGGCAGTTGCATTTTCTTGTGCATTCACCATACAGACAAGTATGAATAATGCAAAAAAACTAATTGTAAGTCTCTTCATGAAAAAAGGGTTATAGTGAATAAAATTTAGTGGCTTTCAACTCTATGGTTTAAGAATAGTTTTCTCAATCTATCATCTACGAGGGTCAAAGATAGCATTAATACGCAGATTTACATACATTCTACTACTGTCTTTCTCTAAGTTTCAATGAATACATAATATTTTTTTAGTCATGCGACTTTCAACTAAGATTAAGCCATTCAAAAATAAGGAAGTCTTGCATACGTTTTCTTTATCTGCCTTCATCCTGTAGCCTTATATTTATAATTAAAACCGAATATCAGATTAGATGTAAATAAGTGGGCATTTCATGTAAAATTGGTTCTGCTTTGCGAATAAACACACTTTTTGCAAATTAAGAGAGACTAGATATTGCTAAAAATAAGGACAACCACACCTTTTGCAAATTAACACGGTCATTTTGCACTTCACGACAGAAGGATAAAACGCTATACTTTTTCTTTGTCTTCGATAAAAACACTTGCGCTGTTACACATATTTAGAGCTATATATACATATTATATAACTCTAAAAGTAAGCAATTAACAGTTATCAAACTTTCAACAATAAAAACAATTAATCAAAACCAATATTAAACGTACTTATAAGTATGCTAACACATAAAAAATCATTTCAGTCAGTATTTTCTCATAAGCTTGTGATTATTTCGCTATGCTTACACTGCACACTGCTTATTTCAGCTCAAACTCAAGTTCAGCCCTCTCAATCAATTGATAAAGCAGAACCGGGTTATTCTTTTATAAATAAAACAAATGACTTATCCGACAAAACATCAAATGAGTTAAGCCCATTAACTAAATGTACAGATTCTCAATCTATTCAGACAGCTACTTTCAGTCAGCGGAGCAAAGAAAGCATGTTTAAACCACTTGAATGGGCTGTTAAAACGAATCTTTTGTTAGATGCTATGGGAACACTTGCAGTAGGTTTTGAGTTTAAAACATCAGATAAAACCTCTTTAGAGATAGCCGGAGGCTATCGCCTCTATGATTCAAAATGGCCTTTTGGTGCTTCAAATGATAGCCGTCAGCGTTTTTATTACTTCCAACCGGAGTTTCGCTATTGGATAGACGAAACATTTGACGGCCACTTTTTCGGCATACATGCGCACTATGCAAAATATAATATAGGAGGATTAACCTCCCTCTTCTCACAATCCATGAGAGATAACAGATACCAAGGACATTTAGGAGGTTTAGGACTTTCTTATGGGTATAACTTGAAGATGAATAAACATTGGAGTCTGGAGGGTACCATTGGACTCGGATGGTCATATATGGATTACGACAAATACCTGTGTCAGGACTGTGGAGAAAAACTAAGTTCAAAAAGCAGGCATTACTTTGGTCCCACAAAATTAGGAATCTCCATTGTCTATACGATACAAAAATAGATGATACAATATTAAATTATTCATTAAAAACAATTATGATGACAAAGAAAATTTTATTAGTCCTTGCTGCTGTATTAACCCTAGGAATGGTTAGCTGCAGTAACGAAAATGACCCTCAAGTGGATAATAATTCACCTGCAAAAGATGTGCTGATTAAAATCGGCGGTATGCAAACTCGTGCTGCCGGTGAGGCTATTGGCAGCAAACCCGCTATTCTAAATGATGGCTATGTGGTATTTGCTTCAAGTGGTGACCAAATCGTACAAGTGGTTCCATTTGGTGGTTCTGCTACGATTACTGCTGACAATCTTGCTTCCGGTCATAAGTTTACCAACGTACCGGGTACTGTAAATAAGGTATATGTATATGGTAATATTCCCTCAAGTCTTACTTTACCTACAAGTGGAGCACTAGAAAGCATCAATGCATTATTAGCTAATGTGGCTTCTCAGGCAGACGCAACTGAAGGTGTTGACCGAGTGACGCTGTATGGAGGTGCAACCATTACAGGAACAGCTCCTGATTATGCGGCTACTTTCGACATTAAACCGATTGCTGCACGTATTGA